>JANMIV010000043.1:0-4944 GCA_031375995.1 Bacteroidota bacterium | reverse complement strand
GTCGGTCTTGCCCGCGTCAATAACGAGCGTTTGCATGGCGGGCGGGGCTAACGACTTGTGCGCGGAGGGCATGTGGAGCAAAGGCTCAAGCTTGGCGTTAAGCTTATCTGCGCGCTCGCGTTCGCGCGCAGCAACCAAATGCAGCGCAACGCCGGTTTCCCCGGCACGCCCGGTGCGGCCAATTCGATGCGTGTGGGTTTGTACCTCAAACGCAAGCTCATAGCTGATCACCAGTGCCAGCGTTTTCATATCCAAGCCGCGCGCCGCAACATCGGTGGCGACCAAAACCCGCGCGCTGCCATTGCTAAAGCGCACCAAAACCTCGGTGCGATCGCGCTGCTCCAAATCCCCGTGCAGCGCCAATGTTGGTATGCGCGCCGCGTGCAAGTATTCCACCAATTCATGCAAATTGCTTGACGATGCTGACCCGCTGCCAGGTTACCAATCTTTTGGTGGTGTTGGTTCCAACAAAGCAATGCTTACACAACTTTGGGCACCTGGTGGTAGTGCCTATACTTTTCCTAAAGGTTTAGGCAATAGAATTGCACCCAATAGCTACTTTGTAATTCAAATACATTATGCTCCCGGCTTTAAAGGAGAAAAAGACAGTACAAAATTTGTTATCAACTGGAGTAAAGATGTAAGTGTTAGAAATACCGCCATCAATGCCCTGCTTAACCATACTACTTCCCTATTGAATGGTCCATTGGCTATCCTGGCTGATTCTGTTAAAACATTTTATAGTAAGTTTACTATTCCCGTTGATATATCGCTGTTAGGCGTATTACCTCACATGCACTTAATAGGGAGAAAGATAAAAGCTTTTGGTGTTACAACAAATGGAGACACCTTGAAACTAATAAAAATTGACAACTGGGATTTCCACTGGCAAAACAATTATAGTTTCAAAAAAATAATGAAAATACCTGCTGGAACTACCCTTTATGGAGAAGCAGTATATGATAATACGGAAAATAATCCTTTTAACCCAAGTAGTCCTACTAAACCAATCAAAAAAGGGGAAGGCACCTTAGATGAAATGATGCTCATTTACTTTAACTATGCACGTTATCAATCTGGAGATGAAAACATTTCACAAGAAGACAGCATTAAAACTGCCATAGCAAATGTAAATGACATAAATAATGAAATAAGCATATTTCCAGTGCCAGCAAATCAGCAAATAAATGTAAAAAGCAATGCTGGAATAATAAGTTTGGCTTTGTTTGATGTAAATGGTAAATTGATTAAAACCATAGATAATTCCAATTGGATTGACACTGATAATATGAATACTGGTATGTATTATTTGGCAATTGAAACATCAAAAGGAAAATTATTTAAAAAGATACTAATTAGCAAAAACTAATAATTTCTATTGTCGAAATAATCTTTGCGCTTAGGAAACTTTAGCTCCTGTAAAAAACTAGATTTTGCTGCAATTGCATAGGCAATCAAAATAGAATCCCGTACTTTATTTCGCTGACAATCATTTTTTTGTAATTTATATTCAATACAAACTTACTGTCCAACTAAATGGTTGTAAAGAGATTAAAGCAAACATTACTAGAATATAAAAGTCAGCTGCAAAAGTGATAAACATTAAGGAATAAGGAAATTTGGGTTAACAATTACTTCATGTTAAAAACATAACTTTGAATAAATTAAAACATACAATATGAAATTACTAGTAACCACCGATTTCTCTGCAAATTCAAAAGGTGCAATTCGATTTGCTCAAACACTTTCAAAACAATCTTCAGAAATAGAAGTAGTTTTCTACCATGCTGTTCATTTTTTAAAACCTACTAGATGGAGTGATCAATTTTTCAATAACTACAAAACAGAAGAAATGGAAAGACTTTCTTCAGAACTGAAAAAATTTGTAAATACTACGCTGGGTAAAGACAAAAAAAGATTTACCGATATTAAATTTGTAATTGACACATCTATTTCTACAGAAAAGGATATAATAAGCTATGCCGAAAAAAACAAAATAGACTGCATTTGTATTGCTACTCAAGGCGCAGGTATCCTAAGAAAAATAATGGGCACACATACTTCGTATATAGTAAATAATTCAAAAATTCCAGTAATGGTTATTCCAAGTCATTACAGAGTAAAGCAACTTAAAAGAGCTATTTACCTATCTGATTTTGAAAATTTAAAAAAGGAAATAAATAAAATTGCCACTATTTCCACTCCTCTTAAGCTAAACTTAGAAGTACTGCATTACAAATCAATGATAGCTGAACAAAAGAAATTTGAAAGTAATTTAGCACTTTTTGAAAAGCCAGAATTTAAAAAAATCAAACTAGATATTTCAAAGAAAAATCTAGACTTATCGCTAGTGGAAAGGGTATCAAAGTATGTGAGTAAATCAAAGCCTGAGTTACTTATTATGTTTACCAATAGAGAAAAAGGCTTCTTTGAAAGTATTTTCCTTCCAAGTAAAACTGCCGAACTAACCTACACTACAAAAGTACCTGTATTGGTATTTTCGAAATAACTATTTTTTGTAGGCTGAAAAAGCCCATTGCTTGAACATGGCTACATTTGACATTATTTAGCAAACTTCATTTGACGCTAATAATTAATGCTTATACCAAACGCTAATATGAGTTTGTATAAGTGTGTGAAGTGCCTCTCGCACAGAAATAATAAAAAAAGATGGGCAAAAAATAGATTGTACTAAATTGTATAGGTATAACTTGTAAATACTTGATCAAAAAAACAGCCATCAACAATTGAGTTAATGGCTGTTTTCCATTTAATTCAATTGGATTCTAATAATTTCTATTGTCAAAATAATCTTTTCTCTTAGGGAATTTTAACTCCTGTAAGACGCTAGATTTCGGATTGATTTGAAAATTAAAGAAAGAAAAACCACCCGGAGCAATAGGGCTCCAACTAAATGTGAATACCCAGCAGTGTAGATCGCGCTTCAAATCAATAAATAAATTAGATATTTTTTTATTGACAAAATCATAACCAGAAGAATAACCGAAACTCCAGCCTTTTGTTAAGGTTACATTTCCGCTAAAACCTAGGGTTTGTATATATTCTGTTTTGCGTAAATCACTAGGACTATTGGCTAAGTATTGAATAGAATAATTTAAATTTAAAGTCCAAGGCAATTCGTAGTTCTCATAACCCCATCTATCATTTTCCTTTTTTCTTTTTTCCTTCAAGTTGTTTTTACCTTTAAAGGTTTCGGGAGAAAAGCCGTAACCAAAGTTTAAATTGGCTTGGGTAATTTTACCGAAGCTACCATCATTGTCAAAATAAAACTGATTTACTCTTTGCAATCTCTGAGTGGTACCCTGCTGTACAATAACATTTTGGTAAGGATCTAAACTAGCAGAAGAGTTCACTGCTAAGTTCTTGAAAAGGGTAGTTCTTGCCGTTAAACCAATGATGGATAAATTCATGGAATCGGCAAAAATATTATACGCTCCATTGAAACTAAAGCTTTCTAGTAACTTTACTTTATTTTCCTTCATGGCCGTATCTTTACCCGTACGGATTTTCATTTCCAAGTTATTATTAAGTCCAAAAGTAATATTACCTACCCTACCCCTGCCCGGTGAACCACCATAACTGCTTTCGAATATGGAATATTTATCCATTCTACCAGTACTATCAATTTGTACTTTTTTGTAAAAACCCCACATATCATCGCTAAAATCAGGGGTAAAGCTAAAACCTAAATTAGGGTCGGCTACGTGCCTTATGGCTGCTAGTTTACCCTTTTTAAAAGCCAACATACCATACCACTTGGTGCTTAATGAAGCACCTGTATTGAATGAGAATGAGCGATCAAAGCCACTTACTATTCTGCTTTGTACCCTATTGTTTATAAATTCTTTTCGGGTAGTAGTTGGTGCCCAGTTTTCAGTATAATTAGCATTTACGCTTAATACATAAAACTTAAATAATTTGAAAGAGGTATTGATTGGAATGGAGTGGGTAAATCCATATCTAAAAACGGTATCAGTAAATTTCTGAAGCTCAGATGTTGTTCTTGACTTGAATAATACGGTATCGGTAGTGGTAAAGTTATTGCTAAAACTTCCAGTATAACTCATGTTTATCTTCTCATACCAACGCTCCGCCTCTGGTTTTAAACGAGGTTTAAAAGGATTGAAAGCGGCTGCAGTAAAAGTTACATTTGGAAAACTAACCGCTACAATGCGGGTTTGTAAGTTCTGATCTACCCGAGCATTTGTTGCAAGGTTGAACCGCCCATTTTTAAAACCTTTACTATACGCAATACTAGAATTGGAAGTAGAATTAAAATTTTGATTGCGGTTAAAGCTATTTTGTGCAAAAAAGTTACTACTTACAAAATTCACATTGGCAGAAAATGTAGTGAATGGCCTGGCTCTTGGATCCATAGCATGGTTCCAGCCGATAGAGTAAGTACTTTGTTCGGTATATGAAGCGTCATCTGGGTTACCAAATTTATTGTTTCCAAACTGAATATTTACCAACCCATTGTATCGGTAACGGTTGTTGTAATTTGATTTGGCATTTACCAACCAACTAAAATTGGTAAAAATATCGCCCACCAAAGTCAAATCCAATTTTTCTCCCAAGCCAAAATAATAACCTCCTTGGCGCAAGTTAGGCCCACGCTGTGCATCTATACCATAAGCTGGTATAATAACCCCCGATTGCTGACCACGCTTTAAAGGAAATATGCCGAAAGGAAGCAATAAAGGGGTATTTATTCCTTCAATTACAAAATTAGCAGGGCCCGTAATGAGCTTTTTCCCCGGTACCACTTTTATTTTTTTAGAAGCAATATAAAAATGTGGGTGGTCGGCATCGCAAGTGGTATAATAAGCTCCGTCAATATAAAAGTTATTTTCTGGGTCTCTTTTTACATTGGCTCCGCGCACGTAACCCTCTCCCTCTTTGGTTTTAAATTCCTTCAAATAC
>JANMIV010000026.1:0-4762 GCA_031375995.1 Bacteroidota bacterium | reverse complement strand
GCTTTGAACAACTTGGAAGCGTTTCAAAACTTTGTGGCAATGATGTACCAAAATAATTCAACCAATTATCGTTAAAATTAATAGACAATACAGAAATATGTTCCGTAGCTTCTATTATTACGTAAGGTCTATCTGCACCTGTTGCTGCGCCTGTTCCATTGTATATGCTTTTCCATTCATTCATGGTAAAAAAAGCATCCGCATATCTTCCTGCTTTAATGGCATACGTTTTATTCAATACAAGGCCATTTGTTTTTACATCTTTTATGGTAACGGTTGTATTTTTATTGCCCGCATACAGGTAAAAATGGGTAATATTATCAATAAAAAAGGTTTTGGTAAATGGATTAATAACATTGTTTTCTTTACTAGGTGGGAGCATGTAAGCAACAAACTTGGTGCCTGATGAAGTTCCACTTTCTGAGGAAAGCATGGTTGACATATCGGAGGTATTGGTAGCGCCCGTTTCCATCCAGTTGGCTTCCATTACCGAAACCCTTTTACCTGCATTACAAGTTACCCTAAAAACTGTAGGATATGTGGCATTTCCATTTTGCTTGCCTACCCAATCGGTAACACCTAGTTTATTTAAAACTTTGGTGCTTAAAGTAAGCCATACATTATTGAAGTAGTATTCTAGCTTTACGGTATTGTTGTCGTCCCATGAAAACATGCGTATTTCCTGCTCACCATTGCTTTGGTAAGGCACAGCAAAGTAAAACAGTTCGCCTGAGGCACTTCCGTTTAAGGAAGGTACATAAGCTCCCCCATCTCTGGCATTGCCCCAAAGTGCTCCATATTGTACGCTCACATCCTTATTTGATTCAATTAAATAAGTAGCTCCTGTTTCCATTATATCTCTTCCTTTGGTGTAGTAATGAATAATATCTTGTCCAGGTTTTAAGTTTTGCTGCACCACCAATTGTTTTGTATCCCAATTGATATTGGTATAGCCCGTTTGGGTAGTGGGTATGGTTGATATTTTATAAATAGAAATGGTAGTGCTATCTGCATATGCAAATACATTTAAGTCCCTTAAAGAGGAAGTTACTTTTGGCGAATACACAATAAACTTTTGCCCTACCGATTTCTTATTGGTAGAGGGTACAAAATCATGCTCCCAATCACTATCTGTTGACATAGACGCATAAATTAATTGATTACTTTTGATAATAAAATAGTCGCCATCCCGCGTCAATACACCACCTGAGGCATACTGCGCATCATCATTTATACCATTGTCTTTAATGTATAATATGTAGGATTGACCAGCCATTAACATGCCGCTCACGTTGTCGTCACTATCATTGTCCATTGCATCATCTTCAATGGTAAATACGGTGCTATCAGCTATAGCGGTAACTATTAAGGCTACATTTCTTTTTACGGCATCGTTGTTTGGAGGCACATATAAATTGAAATAGGTAGATGGTTCACTTTGCGCCCATACTTTAGCAAGGGAAAGGAACAATACGAACAGTAAAAGGTTTTTTTTCATGGCTTGTTATAATTTCCAAACCATGCAGCCAATTCAGTGCCGCTAATTCTTTTCTATTTAACTACTTGCTAATCAAGAAGCAACAAAGAAATATGCCAGTGTGTGTTTTCCATATAAACTACTCTTTTTCCATATTACGGAATTTTATTTCCATTTATTTCATGGTACTTAATTTTTTCAGCCACCAATCTCAATGTTTGAATAATATCGTTACATAGTATAGGTAAATTCTGAATGAAATCCTTTTCTATCGAAAACTTTTCAAGTTGCACTATCTTATCTTTCAAATGCGATACCCCCATTTGATTAATGCTAGGTTTTATTTTATGGGCTATTTTATTCAGTGTGTCAATATCGTTATTGGCTAAAGCTTGCTCCATAAGCAAAGTATTTTCCGCTATCAGTTTTAGAAAAATGAGCAACATTTTTTCAATAAACTCATTATTCCCTTTACTCATTTTTACCAGAAAGGAAATATCATAAAGCGCTGTTTTATCAACAGCTACTTCCTTTGGAATAGAGTGGCTTCTAAACAAATTCAAGTTGTGCTCCACCTTTAAAAGAAACTCATTTTCATCATAAGGTTTGGTAATATAGTCGTTCATACCACTGCTCAAATACAAATCAATATCGTGCTTAAATGCATTGGCGGTAAGTGCTATAATGGGTGTATTTATTTGTAGTGTTTTTCTAATGTATTCTGTAGCTTCCAATCCATCCATTACTGGCATTTGAATATCCATAAGAATCAAATCAAAACTTCGCTGTTGGAGCAAATCAACGGCTACTTTCCCGTTTTCTGCCTCTATTATTTCACAACCAATAAAAGCCAAACTTTGCGCTGCAATAAACCGATTCATTTCATTGTCTTCCACCAATAAAACACTGGTTCCAACAAAAGCATCCTTTTTGATACTGGCACTTTTCGAAACCAAGTTTTTCTCATCGCCAATAGGCAAATGGAGTTCAAAGCTAAAAACAGTACCTTTTGATTTGATGCTTTCTACTTTTAATGTACCTCCCATAAGGCCCACCAAATCATTAGATATAGCCATTCCCAATCCTGTTCCTTCAAATTTTCTATTGGAGGTGTTTTCTTCTTGGGAGAATTTATCGAAAATTTTAGCAATAAACGCTTCAGAAATACCGATGCCACTGTCTCTTACTTCAAATAACAAGTGTTGATGATTATCCTCTTCTTTTAATAAAGTAATTTCAATACTTACATAACCAGACTCGGTAAACTTAATGGCATTACCCACCAAATTGATTAAAACTTGCCTTAAACGCACTTCATCGCCTAGTAGTACCGGTTTTATATCTGCACTTACCTGCAAACGGAATTCCAAATTCTTTTCCTTTGTTTGCGAAAACAGAATACTATGTATATTATAGGTAAGCGCACTCAAACTAAATTCTTTCTGGGTTACTGTTAATTCTCCCGACTCAATTTTTGCTATATCGAGTATATTATTAAGTATAGTCAATAAGTGCTTGGCAGACGACTCTGATTGTTTTACGTAAAAGAATTGCTTCTCATTGAGGCTTTCTTTGGTCAACTGCCTTATCATGCCTATAATTACGTTCAGTGGCGTTCTTATTTCATGGCTCATATTTGCCAAGAATAGCTCTTTGGCTTTAGCGGCTGCCTCTGCAAACAATTTTGCTTTGGCCAATTCTATTTCTAATGTTTTTTTCTCTGTTATATCTAGGTGAATGCCTATGCTCCCTATTAATTGGCCTTTGTCATCGTAATTAGGCGCTCCGCTTACAAACCACCATTTCCTTTCCTTATTTTTATTTAAAACCGCTATCTCAAAATTATCCAATATACCCTTTTCTCTTTTCTTTAGGTTTTCAGCTATAATCCATTGGTCATCCTTATTCATCAATAAATCAGCGGCAACTTTGCCCTTTAGCTCTTGCAGGGTATAACCTGATATTTCGCAAAAACTATTATTCGCAAAAATAATCACATCATCATTATCTACTTCCAATAGCCCCAAATTCATATTGGCTATAATATTTCGGTACTTCTCTTCTTGCCTTTTTAATTGCTTCTCCGCTTGCTTACGCTCACTTATATCTCTTGAATTGGCCAATACAAATCCACGGTTGTCAATATTTACATATTTTGCCACCACTTCCACAGGAAATTGCTTACCGGTAGTTTGATTGATGTTTTCTCCTTCTATAACCAGTTGTTTACTTTGTTTAAGCAAAGCCACATGCTCATCCCACATAACTGGGTTTTCAAAAATTTGTTCAAAATCGCGTACATTGTATTGATGGCAATTGGCTTGCATTATACTCAAACGCTCTTCGGCTACTTTATTTATATAGTATAACTGTCCATTTTCCTCTGCTATCTGAATAGCATCAGAAGAGTTATCAATTAAATTTTGCAATAAAAGTAATTGCTTATTGGTTTCAATTAAAGTAAACTCATTTTCCTTTTGCTTGGTTATATCTATAGCCAGTGCCACAAAAATAATGGAGTCCTCTGTTTTTAAAATTTGTACACTTTGTCCTACCCATTTCTCATTGCCTTGTTTGGTAATAAGTGGAAATTCTAAATAAGTGGATTGTATATTTTCTTCCGTTTGCTTGGCGTAATGTTTAACAACAATTTCTTGGTAATCTTTTCTAACTAAATCAGTAAATTTTTTCTCTTTTAGCTCACTTAAAGTATATCCTGAAAGCTTTTCGCCTGCTGGGTTTGAGTCGATAAAAAAACCTTGTTCATTGGTTTTATAAATAATGTCGGAGGCCATATTCAATGTTGCCTTGTGTTCTGCTTCCGACTTAGCTATTTGAACCGATTTTTGCTTTAGTTTATGGAGTAATTCCTTTATTTCATCGCCATTTATTTCTATATTCTTAATTACATGCAAAAGGTCAAATGTGGGGTCGTGTATGGCAAAATCAGTCAAGTACAGCTTGTGTTCTTTTAGCTCATCTATATTCATTACCCATGGCGAGCCAATAAAAAATATATGATTGCTTTCCTCCATTACCGTAAACTGACCTCTGAGCAATAAACCAGAGCGAAGCGATTTTATAATAACCGATTGCCCTGTATTTTCCGTTAAGGAGGCATACGTTAAATCGGTTATATAGGGCCTTTGAATAATGAATTCATTGGCAAATGCAGTTTTACTTTTACTGCCCAATACCTTTACTATACTGCGCCCCAACGATACAATATGCAAATGGGTATCTAATTCAAAATAGAAGGGAAACAACTCCTCTACCTGAGTATGC
>JANMIV010000535.1:0-6978 GCA_031375995.1 Bacteroidota bacterium | reverse complement strand
TTTATCATATTCTTTCTTTTGAAAACAAAAATCACGAGAGTATTTTAAAAAATAATTACAGTACGGAGTGTGATTTGGCATTTAAAAATGACTTCCAAACATCTAATATCAATCCCAATTTTTTAGATTACAAAGGTGGTGCTTTTGAACCTCATTATGACTTTCGCAATGCGACTAAAGTTGGGCTTTATACTGGAAAATATTCGTTTTCGATGACGGGCGAACCAAAAAACATTGCACAAATAAGAACCTTAACCGTTCATAATCAATTGCTTAGCAGTAACAATGCTAAGTTAGATTTTGAAAGTGATTTTTTAGTAGATGCTGCAAAAAGTTTTTCACAAAATCCTTCGTTGTATTATAAAATCAATAATTATTTAGAAAAATACGATAGTACAGACTGGAAAAAAATCATAGAAGCGGAGTGCTTTTTAGATACTGATCCAGGTGTAGGTAAAGCAACTAAATTGAATTTTACAGCAGCAGCAGCACTTGATGTCAAAAAAATGGCGTTATCCTTTGTCAATACGCCAACTCAAATAGGCGAGCATACGCTTTTTTTAAGGGTGAAAAACAACCAAAATCGCTGGTCGCATTTACAATATTTTGCTTTTTTTATAGAAAAAACAGATATTTCAGTGACGTTGGAAACTATTCCAATAAGAGATTGCTCTCCTACTACCCCAGACTGTTTCAAATTGATTGTAAAAAATCAAGGCACAAAAATAATTCCTTCACAAGGTGTTGATTGTATGATTTTTAATAAAAAACAAACAGATATATTACCTATACAAATTGGTACTATACCACCAAATGGATTTGCAGAAGTGATAATTTGTGATAAAAATAAAATTTTATTGGAACAAGATAGTGTTTTTATAACATTGAGCAGTGATTATTTGAATAGTCATGATTTTAATCCTACAAATCAAATTATCACGATTCCTTTCGTCAGAACGGATTCATTATTATTTGATGTTTACGACATTAGAGGTATTTTATGTAGTGAAAGCAAAGATGGTCGAGTAGAAGTCAAAGTTAAAAATGGCGGAAACCTTAGCACTAATCAATACCAATGGACTTATGCCTCACCAGCAGGTACTGAAGTAAAATACACACATGGCTTTCATTTAAGTCTAAATTCACTTTCTACGGGTTGGTACACTATCAAAGCGGTTAATCCTGACGGTTGCTCAGGCTCTACTCGTTTTTTTATACCAGATGCAAAACCATTGCGATTGACACTTTTGCCAAGCAATTACAACAGTTTTCAAATTTCTTGTAAAGGCAAAAATGATGGAGAAATTAACGCTATTGTTTGTGGAGGAACAGGTAAATATACCTATATATGGAGCAATCAACAGAAAGTTACTGAAAATTCGATAAATACTAAACTCAAAGCAGGCATTTATAGCGTTTCTATTGAAGATAGTAATTATTGTAAAACGGAAGCGAATATAACACTCAAAGAAGCTGACGCAATAGAACTTTTAACTACGAAAAAAAGTTATAATGGCTCAGATGTATCTTGTTTTGGGAAAAACGATGGTGCAATTACGGCTCAAGCAAACGGTGGAAATGGAATGCTTACTTACGCATGGAGCAATGGCATTACGACCCAAGCAAATAATAATCTTATTGCAGAAACATATACTGTATCCGTAACAGATATTAATGCTTGTTTGACTACAAAAACGGTAATAATCAATAATCCACCTGTCGTTACTATTACAAAAACTTCTACACAACCAACTTGTAACGCAGCAAGCGGCACATTAAACGGTTCAATTACCATCACGCCAAGCGGTGGAACAGGAGCTTTTACTTATTTATGGAACAACGGAGCAACTACTCAAAACCGCACAGGTTTAGGCAGCGGAACTTACTCTGTAACTGTAACAGATGCGAATGGTTGTACCGGAAGTAATACAACAGTTTTAACAGAACCAACCGCAGTTTCTATTGCAAAAACATCTACACAACCAACGTGTAATGCAGCATCTGGTACTTTAAACGGTTCAATCACCATCACGCCAAGCGGTGGAACAGGAGCTTTTACTTATTTATGGAACAACGGAGCAACAACCCAAAACCGCACAGGTTTAGGCAGCGGAACTTACACTGTTACTGTAACAGATGCCAATGGTTGTAAAGCAACAAATACTACGACTTTAACAGAACCAACCGCAGTTTCTATTGCAAAAACATCTACACAACCAACGTGTAATGCAGCAAGCGGCACATTGAATGGTTCAATTACTATTACGCCAAGTGGTGGAACAGGAGCTTACACTTATAATTGGGGCGCAGGTGTTACTACTCAAAATCGCACAGGTTTAGGTAGCGGAACTTATACTGTTATCGTTACAGATGCCAACGGTTGTACTGCAAGCAATACAACAACTTTAACAGAACCAACTGCCGTTTCAATTGCAAAAACAAATACACAACCAACGTGTAATGCAGGAAGTGGTACTTTAAATGGCTCAATCACCATTACACCAAGTGGTGGAACAGGAGCTTACACTTACAATTGGGGCGCAGGAGTTACTACTCAAAATCGCATAGGTTTAGGAGCAGGAACATATACTGTTACTGTTACAGATGTAAATGGATGTACCGCAACAAATACTACAACATTAACAGAACCGACGGCAGTTTCTATTGTAAAAACATCTACACAACCAACGTGTAACGCAGGAAGTGGCACATTGAATGGTTCAATTACCATTACGCCAAGCGGTGGAACAGGGGCATTTACGTACAATTGGGGCGCAGGGATTACTACGCAAAACAGAACTGGTTTAGGAGCAGGAACTTATACTGTTATTGTAACAGATGCGAACGGTTGTACTGCAAGTAATACAACAATTTTAACAGAACCGACAGCTGTTTCTATTGCAAAAACAAGTACCAATCCACTTTGTAACGGTGCAACAACGGGTACAATCAACATCACGCCAAGTGGTGGAACAGGAGCTTATACTTACAATTGGGGCGCAGGAATTATCACACAGAACCGCACAGGTTTAGGAAGCGGCACTTATACCGTAACTATAACAGATGCGAATGGTTGTACTGCAAGTAATACAACAATTTTAACAGAACCGACAGCTGTTTCTATTGCAAAAGCAAGTACACAACCGCTTTGTAATGCAGCAAGTGGCACATTGAATGGTACAATTACCATCACGCCAAGTGGAGGAACAGGAGCTTACACTTACAATTGGGGCGGTGGAGTTACCACTCAAAACCGTACAGGCTTAGGTAGCGGAACTTATACTGTTATTGTAACAGATGCGAATGGTTGTACTGCAAGTAATACAACAATTTTAACAGAACCGACAGCTGTTTCTATTGCAAAAATAAGTACCAATCCACTTTGTAACGGTGCAACAACGGGTACAATCAACATCACGCCAAGTGGTGGAACAGGAGCTTACACTTATAATTGGGGCGCAGGTGTTACCACTCAAAATCGTACTGGTTTAGTAGCAGGTACTTATCCTGTTACCGTGACTGATGCAAATGGTTGTAAAGCAACCAATACTACGACTATAACACAGCCAACTGCAGTTTATAATAATTTTATCGCTTCATATCCAGTAACTTGTAATGGTGGCAGCAATGGTTCAGTTACGCTTAATGCAGCTGGTGGAACAGGATTAGTAACAGTTTTACCTGTTCAAACAGGATTACCAGCAGGGTTACACGTTTTTACTGCAACTGATGCAAACGGTTGTACTGCAACAACAAGTACAACAATCACACAGCCAACAGCAGTTACTATTGCAAAAACAAGTACCAATCCAACGTGTAACGCAGGAACAAACGGTATAATCAACATCACACCAAGTGGTGGAATAGGTGCTTTCTCTTACGATTGGGGCGGTGGAGTAACTACTCAAAATCGCACAGGTTTAGCAGCAGGAACTTATACGGCTACTGTCACAGACGCTAACTTCTGTACTGCTACTAACACAACGACTTTAACACAGCCAACAGCAATTTCTATTTCAAAAACAAGTGCCAATGTATCTTGTAATGGTGGAACTAACGGCACAATCAACATTACGCCAAGTGGTGGAACAGGAGCTTTTACGTACAATTGGGGCGGCGGAGTTGTAACACAAAACCGCACAGGTTTAGCAGCAGGTACTTATACGGTTACTGTAACAGATGCAAATAGTTGTACAGCAACTAATACAACAACATTAACAGAGCCTACGGCAGTTTCTCTCAGCGCAACCGCAGGTGCAATTGCTTGTAATGGCGGCACAACGAATGTTACTTTAACAACGAGTGGAGGAACAGGTATAATCACAACAAGTCCAAGTGTGGTAGCTATCGGAGTAGGTTCTTATACTGTAACTGCAACAGATGCAAACGGCTGTACTGCAACAAATACTACGATTTTGACACAGCCAAGTGCTATCACTATCACAAAAACACGTACCAATCCAGTTTGTATTGGTGACGCAAACGGTACAATCAATATCACGCCAAGTGGTGGAACAAGTCCTTACACTTATAATTGGGGCGGTGGAGTAACTACTCAAAATCGTACAGGTTTAGTAGTAGGAACATACACTGTTACTGTTGCCGATGCAAACGGTTGTACAGCAACGAATACGACAACTTTTACACAGCCAATACCACCATTTTTTACTGTTCTAACTACTGGTAATGTTACTTGCAATGGTGGAAATAATGGTTTTATTACCATGCAGTCTGGTGGAATAGGCGCAATCAGCTCTACACCTGGTATTAATAATTTATCCGCTGGCTTAATCGTTTTTACTGCGACTGATGGATTTGGTTGTACCGTAACTGCAAGTGTAACAATCACTGAACCACCAGCAATCACTATTACAAAAACAAGTACAAATCCACTTTGTAATGGCACTGCAACGGGTACTATTAACATTACGCCGAGTGGCGGCACAGGTGCTTTCACTTACAATTGGGGCGGTGGAGTAACTACTCAAAACCGTACAGGTTTAGGAACTGGTACTTATACAGTAACTGTCACTGATGCAAATTTTTGTACTGCTACCAATACAACCACTTTAACAGACCCAACAGCACTTACGATTACACCAAGCGTTACTCAACCAACTGGTCCTTCAAATGGCGAAATCAGTATTTCAGTAAGTGGCGGAACACCGGCTTACACCTACAATTGGGGCGGCGGAGTTACGGCTCTAAATCGCACAGGCTTAGGAGCAGGAACTTATACCATTACTGTTACTGATGCGAATGGCTGTACAGCAAGCAGTGCAAGCACATTGACACCTGGTTGTGCAATCACCATTTCAAAAACAAGTACCAATATATCTTGCAATGGTGGAGCTAACGGTACTATCACCATCACGCCCAGCGGTGGAACAGCCCCTTATACCTATAATTGGGGAGCTGGTGTAACAACACAAAATCGCACAGGATTAGCAGTAGGAAATTATACCGTAACTGTTACAGATGCGAATGGTTGTTCTACAACTAACACGACAACTTTAATACAGCCAACAGCAATAACAGCAACAACAAGCAGTACTAATGCTACTTGTTTGAGTGCTGATGGAGCGATTGATTTAACTGTAACAGGAGGAACTTCGCCTTATACCTTCAATTGGAGCAATGGAACGACCAATGAAGATTTAACAGCAGTCGTTGGTGGCACTTACACCGTAACAATAACAGATGCGAATTCTTGTACTGCTACAAAAAGTGTTACAATTACAACACCTGTTACAAAACCTCATGTGTTTGTCAATGCAGCCGTCGCAACATCTGGCGCAGGTACAAGTTGGGCAACCGCTTTCAAAACCATACACGAGGCACTTGACGCGTGTGGTGTAGAAGAAATTTGGGTACAAAATGGTACATACAAACCAAGCCAATATCCAACAGGTTGTGTAGATTGTGCAACAAATAGAGATTTTTCTTTTAATCTTAAAAATGGGGTAAAAATGTATGGTGGTTTTGTAGGAACAGAAACCATGTTATCTCAGCGGGCACTTCCTTCTTTTCCAGGCACAAGTACAACTATCCTAAGTGGCGACATAGGCACAGTCGGAGATGACAGTGACAACTGTTACCACGTTGTACTTTCTATAGATAATGCAGGCTCTACTATTTTTGATGGCTTTACTGTGGAAAAAGGAAATGCTAATGGTGTCGGTAATAGTAATATAGCTGGTGTAGATACCTATCGTTTTAGTGGAGGAGGTATCGCTGGGTCCAGTTCTCAAACAAAGGTAAGTAATACTGCACTTATCAACAATAAAGCAGATTATCAAGGTGGCGGAATGTTTTTTGAATCATGTGGTTTTATTAATAATAATTTGGTTTTTGAAAACAATAGTGCAAATCAAGGAGGGGCTCTAATGTCAGGTGGAAGTGGAGGCTCCCTAATTTTAACAAAAGCATTGTTTAAAAATAATACAGCAATAGACAAAGGTGGTGCAGTGCTTTGCCAAACTATCTCAAACGCCACTATTAAAGATGCTATTTTTATTGGAAATACGGTATCGAATGGTAGTGGAGGTGCACTAGCAATGGTGGATGCAAGCCCAATTTTAATTAATTGTGTTTTTACCAATAATCAAGCGTCAAATTTTAGTGGTGCAATGGATTTTGAAAATAGTGCACCAGTCGTTCAAAATTGTACCATTTATGGCAATACTGCTGCTAATTCAGGCGGTATTAATTTTTACAATGCTTCTGGTGGCTCTATAAAGAATACAATTTCTTATGGAAACTCTACTAATGTTGGAATTACTTTTACAAACAGTACGGTAACTGTTTCAAATTCTATCATAGAAGGAGGCAACTCGGGCTGTGTGAATTGTCCAAATACCAATGGAAATATCAATCCTGCATTTGTCAATACCGCAGACCTTGATGGTGCAGACAATATTTGGGGAACAAGCGATGATGGGTTGAATATATCCCCTTGTTCGCCAGCAAAAGACGCTG
>JANMIV010000155.1:0-9023 GCA_031375995.1 Bacteroidota bacterium | reverse complement strand
CTTTTTTTGTAATAAAGTACTAGCATATATATCTACGTAAAAGGATTATGTTTAATTTCTAGTACTCCCTGTTTTCAGTGATTTTCCCTTTTCAAGGTATCCAGTGATTTCTCAAAGGTAAATTGCTCACAATTTTGTATTTGTAATACCAGATATACAAAATTTAATTAAAAGTGAAGTTCATTAACTACTAAAAACAAGTTTACTTATAGAAACATTTACTGTAAGGGCGCATTCTGAAAAGCCTTATGAGTAGGAAAAACTTTAAACAATATTATTATGTCAAACACTATTTCAGATTTTCAACTCCTTTGCGCTTGTGGAGTTTCGTACAATATTAACACTAACATTTCAAGTGGAAGCAACCTTCCTCAAGATGTTTATTATGTTAATGCGCAATTTCAAAGTGCTCCTCAAGTAATTCAAGGACAAACTTTCCCAGAGACCGCTGCCTGTCTTATTGGTCAGTCAACACCATCAGGACAATCAACTTCGTCCATTATTATTGCATTCAGAGGTACTGAGTACAATTCTATTTCAGATTGGGCTACGGATCTTATGGTGGAGCCTTTAACACCTTCAGGATTTCCAACAGGTTCATTAGTACATTCTGGTTTTTATTATTCTACCATGGAGTTAATTCCACAAATTCAAACTACCATTACTGCATTAGCACTTCCGGCTGATACACCTATATATATTACAGGTCATAGTAAAGGGGGTGCTATGGCATTGCTAGCTGCCTATATTCTTTGTCAGGCAGGTACCATTAATTCAGCAGATGTAATAGTAACTACATTCGCTTCTCCAATATGCGGTAATACTGTTTTTCAAGAAGACTTTAACACGTCAATTTCAGTAGCTACTAACTACATTAATAACTTAGATATAGTTCCTTTTCTTCCACCTACAGAATCTTTTACTAATTATATAATTAGTAATGATAATAATAACTTATTCCTCAATTCAATACTTAATGATTTTATGCAATGGGAGTTTTTCCCTTGTTATACAGCAATCAATTATATAAATAATCCTCTTACGCAACCATCTTTTACCAGTATATCTAGAGATGATTTTTTTGTATTGGATGAATTCGGAAAAAAAGGACTTGGCTATGATGATGTAATAGCTATTTACGCTATTATTCAAACCGCCATTACTAAGAAAGACCTTAGCGGATTGGAACAAATTTTTAATGCGCATAGCCATGCTTGTGGAGGTGGCTATTGGAATGCACTATGTCCTTCAGGAATTTCATGTGCTTAGTTTTGTAATTTTTCCGCAGAGTTTCCTTTTTAAGTAACTTTGCGAATGAACAAGAAGCTTTACTAAACCAACAAAACTTTAATATAGAAAAGTAGAACGGTATCAAAAAAAGCAAAACCCAAAATAGTTAAATAAAGTATCACAATAATTAAGACCAAGCAATATGAAAGCACTAAAAAACACCATTTCAAATTTACTTAAAACTGGCTATAGCAAAATAAATAGCAACAGTTTAAATCAGGGTTTAGTTTATGAAAAAAAGAAGGAAGAATCTGTTTTACAACCGGCTCATAGTAGTCTGTTTTTATCTTTAAAAGAATTAGAAAAAAGTTCTCTTTTTACAAAGCTTAGCATCTTATCTGTCTTAAATATTGTATTGTTTTTCTCGTGTGGAGTAAAAAACAACTCAGCTCAAATTTCAGTTATATCTGGAGGAAAAGTTATTATTAATAAAACCACCGATTCTGCTTATGTGTTATTTGCACCTGCTAACTCTGATACCACTTATCTTATTGATAAAGCAGGAAATGTTTTTCACTATTGGGTAAGTAAATATGCTTATACTCCTGGCATGTCAGTTTATTTGTTGCCCAATGGTAATTTGATTCGGGCAGAGAATGTTGGCAATAAGTACTGCGGTTTCCCTGGGGGACAAATTTCCGTATATAATTGGGATGATAATCTTCTTTGGAGTTATACCATTAATTCTCCCAATCGCCAGCAGACACATGATGTTTACCCTATGCCCAATGGGAATGTGTTGGCTGTTGTATGGGAGTATATTCCTAGAAAAGAAGCAGAAGCCAAAGGAAGAACCATATTTGCTAAAGGAGATACAGCGGGTATTTGGAGCGGTGCTTTAGTAGAATTAGCATACAATACAAAAACCCAAAAAGTCAACGAGGTATGGAATTGGTGTTTTTGGGATCGTGTAGTTAGTACTGGGGATTCGGCTGTAAAATTTCCGCAATTATTAAATGTAAACTATATAGGTACACCTGATGGCGGAGATACAATAGTGAATGGTGATACCATATATAGGGCAGATACGACAGATTGGACTCACATGAATGCAGTAACTTATAATGCAGATCTTGATCAGATTATGATTAGCTCACGTAATCTGAATGAAATTTATATTATAGAACATACAAAAGACAAATGCGACTCCAAACTACATTCAGGTGGGCAATATGGAAAAGGTGGTGACTTCTTGTATCGCTGGGGCTACTCTCCAGCCTATCTTAGCCCAACACCCAATCCCAAATTACTAAAAGGAGTTAACCTTGAGACCAGCCAACAACTTTTTGGTCAACACAGCCCTTATTGGATACCCAAAGGTTATCCTTACGAAAATCAAATTATGATAAATAATGATGGGTACGACCGTCCGGGTGGAAACGCCAATGGTGGGCCTACTTATATAAATATAATTGATCCGAATGCCATTAATGGAAAATATCCCCTATCTCCCAACTCCACATTTTACCCAACTACCTATGCATTCAACCATGAAGCACCCGATTCATTATGGAACTCTCATAGAGGAAATGCACAGATGTTGCCTAATGGACATATTCTTATTTGTTCCTCAAACCCTGAACCGTTTGATAAAGTTACATTACCTCCTACCTTTTATGAGATAAATCCAATGAAGTCAGGTGAAATAGTTTGGGAGTACCAATTACCAATAGAGAGTGTAAGTCGGGGAGCTTTTCGCTGCACGCAATATGACGCTAAATATATCAATACTATTCTTAGTACACGCAATAAATAATTATTTCCCTTCTTGGAGAGTTAGTATCTATCCAATGTATTTTGAATGTAAAGTATGAAGTAAATAGGCGTAGCAATAAGAATTTTTCCTAGCAATTTGCTTTTCTTTAACAAGGAAACTATAAAAATAAAGAGGATGCTTGAATAAAGCACCCTCTTTATCTATTTTAAATCTTTACGTAGTTATAATTTAGTTTACCGCATTATACATAGCTTGTGTCCAGCCAACAGGGTCAATATTCTCATTGGTATTATTCGCATTAAAGTATTCCCAACCCATTGCGCCCCCAATTTTTCCATTATATTGTTGGTTCAGTGCAGTAAGTGTTTGCGATACATTGGCAATAGCCACATACCCATTGCCATTAGCTGAATTAGTTAAAGAGCCACCCAAAATTTGTGAAGGTGCATATACCTGATTTTAAAAGAGGGTGTTTTCCCTATGATACATTATTTTCGTCAGCAAATATTTAAAAAGTCAGTTTGTATGATAGCATTTATAGAGAATGTAAAAATGAGAAATGAAACTTTGTTTTATTTTGGATTGGTTTGTCTCGTGCTGTCTTTATTTTTTCTTCTTTTAAGCAAATTAAGCCCTATACAAGTATATAATATCAGTGCTTGGATAAAACCTTTTAAGTTTGCTTTTTCTACTTTTTTATTCGCTTGGGCTATGGCTTGGTATTGCTATTACTTGCCGTCATTCAATATTCGTTTTTACAATTGGACGGTAATTGTTTTATTGGGTTTTGAAATAGTATATATTGCTTTGCAAGCCAGTAGGGGACAACTTTCTCATTACAATTTAAGTACTCCTTTATACTCTTTTTTATATTCTTTGATGGCTATAGCAGCTTCAGTCGTTACACTTTATACGGCCTATGTTGGTATATTGTTTTTTACCAATTCCTTTCCTTTGTTACCCACTTACTATTTATGGTCTATTCGTTTTGGGATAGTTATTTTTGTGGTATTTTCCTTTGAGGGGTTTGTAATGGGTTCCAAACTTACACATACCATTGGCGGTGCAGACGGTGGTACAGGCATTCCCATACTCAATTGGAGTACAAAATTTGGAGACCCAAGAGTGGCACATTTTATTGGTATGCACGCATTGCAAGTTTTGCCTTTGCTGTCGTTTTTTGTTTTTAAAAACACCAAACTAACCCTTATTACCTCCTTTTTATATTTTGTACTAGCCACCTTTACCCTTGTGCAGGCTTTAAAAGGAAAGCCATTTTTAAAAAGTAAAAGCCAACAACAACAAGAAATAGGATAAACGGCAACCCCTGGGCGGAGCGCCATTTTGTGTTTGCAGTAGAAATTTTAGCTTTGAATTTAATTTTATACCCATTACAAAACCTATTTACTTAAAACTACAACTATGAAACACATTATTACCACACTCTTTATTTTGGTATCAATTACGGCATTTGCCCAAGAAGATATTACCTATAAAAAACCCTCCGCAGAAATTTTAGCATTGGCAGACTATGAGAGAGCACCTGCTGTTTCTATGAACAGCAAAAAGGAATACATGCTTTTTACGTTTCGTAGCACCTATAAAAGTTTAGACGACTTAAACCAAGAAGAACTTCGTTTGGGTGGATTGCGCATTAATCCCATTACCAATATTGCTTCTACTGTAACCTATATCAACAATCTTAAAATAAGAAAAGTACAAGATACCAAATCGGCACCTACACAAGTAGCAGATTTACCCCAAGAAGCCAAAATTGCCAATATTTCTTGGTCGCCCAATGGTAGTAAAATAGCTTTTACCAATACTACCAATACGGGAGTGGAGTTATGGGTAATAGATGTGCCAACAGCCAAAGCTACAAAATTGACCCAAGCCAATGTGAATTGCAACCTAGGAATGCCTTATAGTTGGTATAATGCCAACCAAAGTTTATTGGTAAGACTCATTCCAAACAATAGGAAAGCATTAATCAATGCTAAAAAAGATTTACCGCAAGGTCCAATTGTATCAGTTGCCAATGGCAAAGCCTCGCAAAACAGAACTTTTCAAGATTTATTGAAGAATAAAACAGATGAGCAAAATTTTGAAACTTTGGTTTCTTCAGAAATATATACCATTTCCCTAAGTGGAGATGCTCGTTTGTATAAAGTGGCAGATTTATATATTTCTCAGTCCTTTTCTCCTGATGGCAATTATGTTATGCTCACCACATTGAAAAAGCCGTTTTCCTACCTTGTTCCTTTGAGCAGATTCCCTCAAACAAGTATTGTATATGATTTGGCAGGCAATGAAGTAAAAGTAGTAAATGAAGTTCCTTTAACGGAAATAATGCCCAAAGGATTTGCAGCAGTAAGAAAAGGAAAAAGAGATATGTACTGGCGCAATGATAAACCGGCTACTTTATTATATGCCGAGGCACTAGATAATGGCGACCCAGCAGTAAAAGTAGATTTTAGAGACGAAATTTTTGTTTGGAATGCACCGTTTGTTGCCAATCCTATATCTATAGCCAAAACAAAACAACGTATTTCCGATATAGAGTTTGGCGATGATAAAACCATGATTATAACAGATAATTGGTACGATACCCGCAATGCGAAAACATATTTAATTAATCCATCTGACCCCAATGTCCCTGCTAAAATTATTTTTGATAGAAATTTCCAAGATATATACAGCGATCCGGGGAGTTTTGAGACCAAAGAAAACCAGTATGGCAAAAGAGTATTGGCAATAGAAAATGGAAGTGTTTTTTTAATAGGGGAGGGACATACTCCAAAAGGACAATTCCCATTTATTGATCAGTTCAATCTTCAATCATTAAAAACCAATCGTTTGTACCAATGCAGTTATACCAATAAGAAGGAGGATATTTTTTCAATAGAAGATTTTAAGAATGGGGTGGCTTTGGTGCAAATTCAATCAAAGAATGAATACCCTAATTATTATTTCCGTAGTTTTAAGCAAAAAGAAAAGCTACAACAACTAACTTTTAATAAAAATCCATTTGAAAGTATTAAAAATGTAGAAAAAGAGATCATTAAGTACAAGAGAGACGATGGGGTTGAATTATCAGGAACCTTGTATTTACCATTGGGATACGATAAGACAAAAATGGAGAAATTACCACTGTTAATTTGGGCGTATCCGCAAGAGTTCAAAGATAAAAACAGTGCAGGTCAATCAGCTAAAAACTCAAATGAATTTACTTTTCCCAATTATGGCTCATTTATATTTTGGGTAACCAAAGGATACGTAGTATTGGACGATGCTTCATTTCCAATTATTGGTGAGGGCGAGAAAGAACCCAATGATAATTTTATACAGCAGTTAGTTGCCAATGGGCGAGCTGCTATTGATGCGGTTGATAAATTGGGTTATATTGATAGAACAAAAGTGGCTGTTGGTGGGCATTCGTATGGTGCTTTTATGACCGCTAATTTATTAACCCATTCAAACGATTTTGCTTGTGGTATAGCACGCAGTGGAGCTTATAATAGAACACTTACTCCTTTTGGTTTTCAGTCAGAACAAAGAAACTTATGGGATGTGCCTGAAATTTACAATGGAATGTCGCCTTTTTATACAGCTAATAAAATGAAAAAGCCTATTTTATTAATACATGGCGAAGCAGACAATAATCCAGGAACTTTTACATTACAAACAGAAAGATATTTTCAAGCCATTAAAGGATTGGGAGGCAATGCCAGAATGGTAATATTGCCCAAAGAAAGCCATGGGTATGCGGCCAAAGAAAATATATTGCATTTGTTGTGGGAACAAGAGCAGTTTTTAGATAAGCATTTGAAAGGAAAATAACATAAATATTTCTCTTTGCTGGTACTTAGCATTATACAAACCAAGCCAATACTATTTACAAAAAAACCTTGGGAGATTGCTCTTCCAAGGTTTTTTATGCGTACACACTAATTTTATCGCATTTTTTAAGTTTTGTTCTTTTAATTAATAGACTAAAAAAGGATTTCTTGATCAATACCTTCTATTTTTAGTCTAGTTTTACCATAACTATTTTTGAGTGATGATACGTCAAAGAATAATCTTTCCGTAAAATAAGCTTGGCACGTTAGAAGGTTTCTGCTAATCATTTTTAAACTAAAAGTAGGCATGTCATTATTAGCCTCGGGTTTGCCTACTAACTCCAATGATTCCGTGTTATTATCACAGCCACTAAAGCCTACTTCAAGCATTAATTTATTGCCTTCTAGTTCAGCAGAAATTACATGTACACCACCTGTTTCTAGTTGGTCGTAGTCTGGCGTAATTACAACCGAGCCAGTTGATTTTTTATTATCCACCGCAGAAATAAAATCTATAACGGCTCTAGTAAAAGGGAAACTGGCAATTTTACAATAAAGTTCAAATCCTTTAATGCTTCCAGTGTATTTTCTAAAAGTTACTTCTACTCTGTCTCCCTCTTTTAGTGGAATAGGGCAGGTAGTCATAAATGATTGCTCGCAAGGCTGTATTAATTGTCCAGCATCGGTTCTAATCCACAAGTTATCGTAAATGGTATTACCACAGTCAAATCTTACCATTGTTCCAATTGTTTTAGTGGGTGTTCCGCCACCGCCACCGTTTCCTCCTCCTCCATTTCCGCCACCAGGACCATTTTCATCATCAAACCATCCTTTTTTGCAACTCCCTAGCGTTAAGCCAAGAATCATGGCCAATATTATCATTGGCTTCATCATTAAAATTGTTTTTTTCATATTGTTTATTTTTTTATAGTGTTCTCCTTTGACAGTGTCTTTTTTAGTTTTGCTGCGTGTTTAAATAAAGGTCATTATTTTTTTACAATGCCATAAAATAATTGAAACAAATCATGATGCATGATGCTATTGATAATTATTTTATCATTGCCAAATAGTATGAAAGAATCAAAGCGTAATATTTTATTTTTAGTATTGGGTTCCTTTTTTATTGCTAATGCCATCATTGCAGAGTTTATTGGTGTTAAAATATTCTCCTTAGAAGAAACTTTTGGTTTTAGTCAAGCCAATTTACCCATTGGCTCATATAGCTTATCATTCAACTTAACGGCTGGGGTTATTCTGTGGCCATTGGTGTTTGTAATGACAGACATTATAAACGAATATTTTGGACAAAAAGCAGTAAAACTATACAGTTATATTGCAGCAGCACTTATTAGTTATTCTTTTTTAGCCGTTTATTTGGCTATGCAAACCAAAGGAGCTGGTTTTTGGAATACCAAAGTATTGGAAAATGGCACTTTAGATATGAATATGGCCTACAACAACATATTTGGTCAAGGGCTATGGATTATATTAGGCTCCTTAGCGGCTTTTTTAATTGGACAAATTATAGATGTAAAAGTATTCCATGCCGTGCGTAAAGTAACAGGCGAAAAAAAATTATGGTTGCGTGCTACCATCAGTACACTAGTTTCTCAGTTAATAGATAGTTTTGTGGTTTTATTCATAGCCTTTTATATAGGTAAATTAAATACTCCAGACCAATGGCCTTTAAGTCAGGTAATGGCAATAGCTACCGTTAACTATATATATAAGTTTACCATAGCTTGGTGCATGATTCCCTTGCTCTATTTTGTACATAAATTAATAGATGCTTATTTAGGAAAAGAATTGGCAGAGGAAATGATAAACAGCGCAGCAAGTGAATAAATCATTTTTGGCATTGTTTTTTCATACCAAAAACTAAATTACTTTGCAGTCCTTTAAAAATGAATAAAATACTCGACTTTTTTAAGTTAGGAATAATAGATAAATACATCATGCGCAAGTATTTAGCTACCTTCTTTTTCTGTGTTTTGCTATTTACCCTTATTGCTATATTTATTGATATATCAGAAAAAATGGACGATTACATCAAACGTAAGCCCCCATTGTCTGTTTTAGTATTTGAATATTATATATGGTTTATTCCCTATTTTATGGGTCTTTTTAGTCCTGTATTCTTGTTTTTATCTACCATATTTTTCAATTCAAAATTGGCT
>JANMIV010000504.1:0-9351 GCA_031375995.1 Bacteroidota bacterium | reverse complement strand
CTTTTTCGCAAGAAAATAAGAAGATTACTAAAGCAATAGATAAAAGTTTTTTCATACAGTTTTTATTTACAAATAAAATCAAACACTTGAGTTATACAATAATCAGGAACAACAATTGTCTGATTTTCATATTTTTAAACCGATAATTAATAAAGGAAATGCTAAACAGTCAATAGTCTTTGCCTCACCGATTCCTATAAGGCAATGCTTGCAACTACACTTACGTTCAATGATTGTACGCCCACTTCCAAAGGTGTTTAGCCGTTCAGCTACATTTTTTTATTACACATAAGTTCTGCCCGTTTGTTTATTGCTGCTTCTTACAACCCTAAACTATACCTAAAAGATAAAATTTTTGTGGGGTTTTCCCTACATTCTAATTGTAAGCTATTTGTTTAGTTTAATAAATCAAGATATTGCTATGTTTGTGTTATAAGTTACCTATTAATTTAAAAAACAAAACAGGTAGTTTGAGCTATGAATAGAATGGACAAAATAGAGAATTTAAAACCAAACAAAACTGCTAATATTGAAGAGATAGGTATGATAAAGTCATATATATCTATAAGTTACCAGCAATATAAAAGAAACTCCACGTAAATATCAAACGAAATATGTATGAAGCAAATAATTTAGATTGGAAAAAATACGAGTCAATTACGAAATACATTTATCAAACTCTGGGCGAAAAATCAGGAGTTAAAATAAAAGGCTATGGTAATACCTGCAAAGTAATTGGAAAATCAGGAGTTAGTCATCAAATTGATGTTTTGGCTTCGCATTCTGATGGAATTCATACCTATGAAACTGCCATCGAATGTAAATATTGGAAAGAAAAAATAAACAAAGACATTGTGATGAAGGTTTCGGAAATTATTGTAGATGCTAATATCAATAAAGGAATCATTGTTTCAAAAAATGGATTTACACAAGATGGAATTGATTATGCAAAGTATCGGAATATTGAATTAGTTGAACTACGAGAAATTGATAGAGAAGACTTAAATGGAAATTCTAAAGAAATACATATTGGAGATGTGGGTATGAATATTACAATGTCTATTAAAAGACCAGAAATATTATCTGTAGAAATCGGTAATAATCAAAAACTAGAAATTAACCATGAATACGATTTCTACGATTTTATAATTGCATTGGAAGACAGAAATCAAATTCCTTTAATAACTTACATTAACAATTTTAGGCAAGAAGTAAATCTTAAAAATAAAGAGTCTGAAAAAATTTCGAAACATTATAAAATTCCAAAAGGAACTCTTATCAATAGACAAACGAACATCTTTGTAATGCTGGATGGAATAACAATTACAGGCCAATTAATTGAAATAGATGCTAGCAAAAGAATAGAATTTGCACTGGTTGACGAAGTTTGGCTAATTATGAAATCACTTTTTGATGAAAGAAAGTTTACTTTTTCAGAGAATGGATTAATTATAGAAGAAAAAAAGTAGAAAGATACCGCTAACAAATGCTAAAACTCATGGCTAGTTTTTCGGTAAATTATTCGTTTGCTTTTCATAACTTCGCTCAGTCGGTTATGGAAAAAAGGCGTTCTATAGCAAGGAAACGCCAGATTGTGAAAAAACTCAAAATAAACGCCTTTAGTTATCCCTATAAAGTGGTAGTTTTGAATAATTTTTTCACACTCTGACGCTAGTGGTAATTTTTATGGAAACAGACATCTACAATTTTACAGACCAAGAAGTATTAAACAGAATTATTAAATTAAATGAAGGACTTGCCTCTTTTTGGAGTAATTCTGGGGGCTGGGCTCCTGTAGAAGCTGCTCAACTATTGACAAAATCTAGACTAGACTGGCAAGCATCACTATCTAGACAACTTAAGATTTTCTTGGACCCTAAAATAAAAACAGAATCGGGCGCACTAATATTAGCTTGGAGTGCATTAGGCAGTTTGACAGAAGGAACTATGAAACTATTTTTATCAGTTTATTACAACGACTATAAAGCTGAAACATTAAAGAATGACATCAAAGCTATAAAGGACGGATATGGCAACCTCATTGACCCTGACGGTTTAATGTTAGAAAAGTTAAAGATATTTTTTTCTGAGCGAATTTATAAAGATGATATTAGAAAAATATGGAAGCAAGAAGGAAGTACAGATTGGATTAACTGGATTTCATTCATTCAAAATAAAAGAAATGCGATTCACGCATTCAAACACAGAGACATAGGCGATTTTGACATTTTCTTTGAGAATGTCCGATTATACTTACAATTTCTAAGAGATTTGACAGACGACCTTCCTTATCCTGAGGTGGATCATGGATCTTATAAACCAAGTGAAATTTAAAACACATTTAAATAATAACTCGAAATGATGTAATATAAAACTACCACTAACATCATCGGTTTGGCAAAAGTGGCGGTTTTGTTCTCCGCATCAATCTGTTAGATAACGGATGCTAAAAATCCCGCCTTTGGCAATCCCTCAACCCTTTATCCGCTTGTTATATCACCACAATAAAGCCCTAAGAATTAGCCAACAATCTTTGCCTTACTGTTTCGTACAATGCAATGCCAGCGGCTACGCTTACGTTCAATGATTGTACGCCCACTTCCAAGGGTATTTTAGCCATTTCGCTGCATTTTTTTATTATATCTGGGCTAATGCCTGTTTCTTCATTGCCCATAATAATGGCTACGGGGCCTGTGAGGTCTATTTGGTGAAAATTTTGAGTGGCCTTTTCCGTGCAAGCCACGGTCAATATGCCACTTTGGTTGAGTAATTCCAGTACCGTTTTGTAATTTTTCTCACGGCATACAGGTATATGCATCAATGCACCTGCCGATGTTTTTACGGCATCTTCATTAATAGGGGCATTGTCGTTGGCCGGAATTACAATGGCATTTACACCAGCGCAATAAGCCGAGCGGGCTATGGCGCCTAAATTGCGTACATCGGTTATTCTATCAAGAACCAATATAAAAGGTGTTTTACCCGCTTCAAATAGTTGGGGTATTATATCTTCTATTTTCTGAAAAGTAATGGGAGACAGATAAGCAATAATGCCTTGGTGGTTTTTTTGCTGCAAAAAGTAGAATTTCTCCTTGGGAGCATACTGTACAGGTATATCCATTTCCTTGCACTTGCTCATAATTTCGCTGAGTAAATCGCTTTTCGTGGCCTGTTGTATAATTATTTTATTGATATCCTTGGCAGCAATAAGTGCTTCTAAAACTGCGTGTTGTCCGTATATCAATTGATTAG
The DNA here is from genome assembly GCA_031375995.1 of Bacteroidota bacterium. Classification (GTDB taxonomy): domain Bacteria; phylum Bacteroidota; class Bacteroidia; order UKL13-3; family UKL13-3; genus JAAFJM01. The sequence continues at coordinate 6,099 of JANMIV010000504.1, read as the reverse complement.
TATCAGCTGGTTTGCTTTGTTGTTTGGGGTAAAATGCCATGCCGCAATTTACTTTAAATGTTTTATAATATGGGTGTGAAGGACAGCCGTGTATTTAAAAAAGTAAATATTTGAAGGAAGTCAGATGGAGCTACTGCAGAACCAATTTGTGCTATTTGGCTGATATTTTGTGTTTTATAAGAACGCATATACTTTTTTATTGTTCAATTTTATTAGACTATTGGCTACTCCATGCAGGCATAACCTATTTTGTTAATCCATTTCAATTGGATTATTTGCATAAAAATAAAAGAACAATAGCAATGGAAGTAAAAATTGTAAACTGCACTTTAAAACACAGGGCTGTTTTGGCTGAATTGGGTGCAAGTACATTTTATGAATCATATAAGGATGAAAATACAGAACAGGATATGCAACAGTATATTCAAAGCACCTATGCCATTGAAAAAATAGAAGAAAACCTAGGTGATACCAATGTAATATACTTTTTGGCCTATACTTACGATGGAGAAGCAGGATATGTAAAACTATTGCTCAATCAGTTCAATCCAAAACTAAATGGCTCGTGTGCGGAATTGGAAAAAATATATGTACGCAAATCGTTTCAAAGGAAAGGCATAGCACATCAGTTATTGATGCATACCATCCAATTTTGCAAGACCCACCAATACAAAAACCTATACCTAGGCGTATGGCAGCAAAATTTCAATGCCCTGGCATTTTATGAAAAGGAAGGGTTTAAAACCTTTGACGAGCGTAAATTCAATTTGGGCGATAGAATATGCGATGATTTTATGTTGAACTTAGAACTATAGTTTTTGTTGGGTTTGCAGAATAGCTAGTTTCATAACAGCTGCTACGCTCATACTATCTGTAATAGTACCATCCATTACCATTTCATACACCTTTTTAAAAGGCAATTTTCGTATTTGCAATTGTTCCGTATCTTCAGGTTCCGCTTCCTGCTGCGTTAAACCTTTGGCTACGTATATAATGGCCAATTCATCGCTTACCGAGTTACTCAAGTGCATCCGCAATAGTTCGGTCCAGTTTTGCGCTACCAAACCACATTCTTCTAGTAATTCACGTTTAGCACTTTCTATTGGGTCAACACCTATTTTACCGCCACCTTCAGGTATTTCCCAACTATACTTATTTAATGGATACCTGTACTGACCCACTATCCAAGTATTGTTATCCTCATCCAAGGGAATAACGCCAATGGCTAAATTCTTAAAATGTACTTTTCCATATATTCCCTCATTGCCATTGGGATTAATTACTTCGTGGTGTTCTACTTTAATCCAATTGTTTTCGTAAGGGGTAGTTATATTCTTGGTTTGCCAAGGGTTTACCGTTTCGTCTTGCATACTACAATACTGTTTTGCGTATTAGCGTTTTCCATACCAAGCCTTTTTCATAAAAGGGCTTACAAGTTTTACATTCCGTATTACTGGCTTCAAACAACAGCAAAGTATCGTTTTTCATTTGCCAAATTAATAGCTTTGATTGTTTTTTGCCTATGCTATTCAGTTCCATCAAATCATTTTCGCTCATGGCAGACATGTCGTTATTTATAAAAGTTTGGTAGTTTTGATAGCCATCAATTCCAGTTATTTCGTTCAGTGCAGTAAATTTTACGCCATAGTTATTACTGGCATCGGTATATTCACCTTCAAATAGCAGCTTATTAATAGCATATTTTAAAGCAGGTAAATCGGTATTGGCTTTTACTATAGGGTTGTTTTCTGCCTTTATATAGGTAAAAGTTTTTTTAGCAGCCGAGTCGTAGTAAAACAATTTGTTTTCTTGGTTTACATACAAATTACTATGGGGCATATGGGTTAAATCTTTTACAGATGCTTCGGTAAGAGAAATACTATCAAAAGGGGTTTTCCAAAATTCAATATCGCCATTTACTAAAGTAAGGCTATCCGTTTTTTTATCAATAATAATTTCGCTAAACATAAACTGTTTAAAACCTACAATAGTCTTGGTTTGCGATACATGGTTTAATATAGATTCCAGCAACCAATGTCCATATATTTGAGGAGGCACAACCTCTTTCACTACTTCCTGCTTAGGATTATCTGTGCAAGCCATAAAAGCAAACAAACCCACAATAACAACAATACTTTTTTTCATCTAAATATGGTAAAATATAAGTTCAAACATAGCAAAAAAGCTTACACTTTTGCCAAACTAGGGTTAATTACCCAATTATCTATTAAGCGCACTTCGCCACTAAATGCCGCTACCAATATAACTGCATGGGCTTGCAAAGCACTATCGCCACTCAGCAATTCCAATGTTTTGCTATGGTAAACATTAAAATATTCTATGCGTAAACTTTTACTAGTTGCCATCATTTGCAAGGCTTGTTGCACCAATAACTCAATGGTATTGCTTCCCCAATTTTCCTGAATATACAAAAGTGCTTTTGAAATAATGGTAGCTTCTTCGCGCTGTGTTTTAGTCAGGCGCATATTTCTGCTACTCATAGCTAGTCCGTCCGTGTGCCTAACAGTAGGTTCTATAAATAAGTGAATATGTGGGTAATGGCGTTTTATTAATTCGGCTACTACCATGGCTTGCTGGTAGTCTTTTTGTCCAAAAAAGGTCTTATTAGGACTTATTGCATCAAAAAGTTTGGCAACAATGGTTTTTACCCCATCAAAATGTCCAGGTCTTTTTTCTCCTTCCAATACCTGCGTAACCAATCCGTAATCTTCCGTATTTATAATTGGCCCATCCGGATACATTTCGGCTACACTTGGCAAAAACAGCACATGACAACCCACTTCTATCAGTAATTTCATGTCGCTATCAACCGCTTTAGGGTATTTTTCTAAATCAGATATATTGTTAAACTGGGTGGGATTTACGAATATGCTGCAAACCGTTATGTCGGTTTCTTTTATGCTTTTAGCCATTAAGGCAATATGCCCTTGGTGCAAAGCACCCATTGTTGGAACAAATCCAATGCTAAAACCCTTGGCTTTTTGCTCAATTAAGTAATTTTGAATTCCTCTAACCGTTTTAAATACAATCACTTCAATTTGATTTACAGGAGTTTGACTATTTTTAGTAATAATTTTGCGGCCAATATTAAACAATATATTAACATTATCGTAAATTTGCCTACTTTTAAAAAGAAAGTTATTTAAGTATGTCTAAGAAAAAAGTTCTTTTTATCTCGTCAGAAATGACTCCCTACCTACAAGTAACCAACGTTGGCGAACTTGCAAGAAGATTGCCACAAGCAATTCAAGAAAAAAACAATGAAATCCGTGTATTGATGCCCCGCTTTGGTTGCATTAATGAAAGGAGAAACAAATTGCATGAGGTGGTGCGTTTATCAGGTATCAACATTACCATTGACGATAATGATAATCCCCTAACCATTAAGGTAGCCTCTTTACAAGAAGCCAAAATGCAAGTGTATTTCTTAGATAACGAAGATTATTTCCACCGTAAGTTTGTTTACACAAACGATAAAAATGTATTTTTTGATGACAATGACGAGCGCACTATATTTTTCTGTAAAGGCGCACTTGAAACGGTTAAAAAATTAGGCTGGCAGCCAGACATTATCCATTGCCAAGGTTGGATGACAAGTTTAATTCCTCTTTATTTAAAAACCATTTATAAAGACGAGCCTGTGTTTAGAAATGCAAAAGTGGTTTATACCGTTTTTGAAAACCAATTTGAAGAAAACTTAGGAAAAGATTTTGCCCGCAAAGCTGGCTTAAACGAAATTGATACCAAACAAGTGGCCTCATTGAGCAATTCAGACAGTACCGCATTGTATATTACTGGTATTACCCATGCTGATGCAGTGGTAAGCGCAAGCGATGATATAAACTCAGAGGTAGCTAAATTCATTAAAAAACAAAAAGGCAAGTTAATGCTTACCCATATTGAAGGATCTTATGGCGAAGAGTATGATCAATTGTATGAGAATTTATTGGAGAGGCAAAACTAAAACGCAAAGCACCATCAAAAATTCTATTCTTATTGTTTGCATAGCTGTAATGGCTATCCTTCAAGCCTGTAAAAAGGATACCAATAAACTATCGGTTGATTTTATAAGCCCTGATAGCACTTTTAGTACTACTTTTAAAACTTTTCCTTTAAAAGCATATACCGCCAAAATGGATTCTCTTCCTACTTTTGATTTGTCGTTGTATGTACTTGGAGCTATCAACGACCCTATTTTGGGGGTTTCAAGAGCCAATATTATTACTACTTATTCTATTCCCAATAATGCAGCTACCTTTAGTTTTGGTACTAATGCGCTCATAGATTCAGTAGTATTGCAATTGCGAATTGGTACCGATTCTACTTTTGTGGGTGATATAAGCAGTGTGCACAATATAAAAGTATATGAATTAAGTAAGCGCCTTACAGGCGATTCTGTTTATTACTCTAACAGGCCCTACGCAGCCAATACTACTGTAATTGGAGAATACAACGACCGATTTAGACCTTCGGATAGCATTTACAAATCTTACGTAAACAGCAGTGCAGTAGTACCACCTAGTTTGCGCATTAAGTTATCTAACGATTTTAGAACAAAGCTTCAAAATGCAGGAACACTAAGTTCCGGATCATTTTATGATTTATTTACAGGTTTTGCTATAGTTGATGAGAGTAATTTCAATCCAAATCAAGGCAGTTTTGCTTATATCAACCTCAATTCCATTTATACCAATATGGTAGTTTACTATAAAAATGATACTACCAACTTAAGGGCTGAATTTCCAATATATAGTACCAGCCCTAAATACAACCACTATATAACCAATAGTAGCGGTTTTAATCAGCCTCTTTTTAATGGTGTCGCTAGAGATACAGGCTATGCACAGGCGTTGGGAGGTACTAAAGTACGTGTTTTTATTCCTCAAAATGTAATTGATAGCTTGGCATTGCAAATTAGTCCGCAGTTAGCTATTCAAAAGGCTGAATTGGTAATTGATGCGTATAGTGGTTTTGACAACAATTATTTTAGATTGCCTACGGCTTTGGTATTACTTGGATCAGATTCTTTGGGTAGGCATTCTTTTATTAAAGACGCATTCTCAGAAGGAAGCATCTATATAGGTGGAGGCTTAAATGCCGATAGAAAGCAATACCGTTTCAATTTGGCAAGGGAAATAAACTATATTATAAAAGAGCGTAAGCAGGGCATCAATTCACATTTCGGGTTCAATATAATTGTTCCTAATAGTTCAAGCGGTTCCGTATTCCCTACCTCAGCACGAAGAGCGGTTTTAAATACCAAGAATTTAAAACTTAACATCACTTATACTGTTGTAGAATAACTAATATTTCCATTATAGTGATTATTCAATTTAATAAACAAAGCAGTATTGCTGAGATTGACCAAGTTCAAAAATTTCTTTCAGAACAGGGTTTAGAATATTTTTTACAAACCAATACCAAACAGTTGATTGTGCCACAATCAAACAATAGTGATTTACTTAAAACATTTTCTGGTATAGCGCAAATTGTTGAAGTGCCAACACCCTACCAACTAGCTTCCAAAAAGTACAAGCAACAAACTACTTTTTCTGTTAAAGGAGTAGAAATTGGAGGCGATAATCTGAATTTAATTGCTGGGCCCTGCTCAATAGAAACCGAAGCACAAATATTTGCTGTAGCTGAGTTTTTGCATTCACATCAAATAAAATTTATTAGAGGAGGAGCTTTTAAGCCTCGTACATCTCCTTACAGTTTTAGAGGACTTGGCAATACAGGGCTTAAATACATTAAACAAGCGGCTGAGCAATACGACTTAAGGGTTGTAACCGAGTTAATGGATTTAAGTAATTTGGAAGAGGTGTATGACCATGCTGATATAATACAGGTAGGCGCCAGAAACATGAGTAATTTCTCCTTGCTTGCAGAGTTGGGTAAAACCAACAAACCAGTAATGCTTAAAAGAGGCATGAGTGCTAAAGCTACAGAATGGCTCTTAGCAGCAGATTATTTGCTTTGTGGGGGTAACGAAAATATTATTTTGTGCGAACGTGGTATTAGAAGTTTTGATATTCAGAGTCGCAATGTGTTTGACCTGGGGGTAATCCCTCTCATGCA
>JANMIV010000151.1:0-1305 GCA_031375995.1 Bacteroidota bacterium | reverse complement strand
AACGACACCTTGGACATTGCCATCAAATACAGCATTGGCCGTAGGCCCTAAAATTGATTATGTTTTGGTAAAAACAGTTAACCAATTTAGCCATGAAGAGGTAAATGTAGTTTTAGCTAAAAACTTAGTAGGTAAATACTTTAAACCTGAGCAAGCTGACTTAAAATTTGAAGATTACAAAGCAGGGGACAAATTGGTTCCTTACCAAATTTTGGCAGAGTATAAAGGCAAAGATTTAGCAGGAATCAAATACGAACAATTATTGCCATTTGTTCAAGTAACTGATGGAAAAAGCTTTGAAGTAATTACAGGTGATTTTGTTACCATAGAAGATGGAACAGGCATAGTGCATATTGCGCCAAGTTTTGGTGCAGACGATTTCAGGGTAGCGAAACAAAACGGAATAGGTTCGTTAACGTTGGTTGATAAACGCGGTAAGTTTTTACCTGAAGTGAAGGATGATTTGTTTCTTTATGGCGAAGAGTATGTTAAAGAAGCTTATTTAACCGAAACCGAAAAAGAAGCAGCTTTGGCTTTGCAAAAAGACAAATTGCAAGGATTTATAAAAGATACAAGCAAGCTTAACTATTTAAGTGTAGATGAGCGTATTGCTTTAAAACTGCAACACGAAAACAAATTATTTAAAAAAGAAAAATACGACCATACTTATCCGCATTGCTGGAGAACAGATAAGCCTATTTTGTATTATCCGTTGGAAAGCTGGTTTATAAAAACTACTGCAGTAAAAGATAAATTGGTAGCAAATAATGCCAAAATTAACTGGAAACCAGCTAGTACTGGAACGGGTCGTTTTGGTAATTGGTTAGAAAATTTAGTTGATTGGAATTTATCGCGCTCGCGCTATTGGGGCACTCCACTTCCTATTTGGAGAACCGAAGATGGCTCAGAAGAAAAATGCATTGGATCAAAAACAGAGCTAACTGCTGAATTTGAAAAGGCAGTAAAAGCAGGATTTAATCAAAATTCAGTATTCAAAATTCAAAATTCCACATTGGAAATTGATTTACACAAGCCATTTGTTGATGAAATAGTTTTGGTTTCTGATTCAGGGAAACCAATGAAACGCGAAGCAGATTTAATAGATGTGTGGTTTGATAGTGGTGCAATGCCTTATGCCCAATGGAACTTTATGGGTAAAGATTCCACTGCTGAAGCCAAAACACAATTTGAGTCGGCTTACCCGGCAGATTATATTGCCGAAGGGGTAGATCAAACACGTGGTTGGTTCTTTACTTTGCACGCTTTAGCCGTTTTACTCAACGTTAGTTCTGAAGAAATAAAGGC
>JANMIV010000462.1:0-2048 GCA_031375995.1 Bacteroidota bacterium | reverse complement strand
AATCAACAATAAATAGTTTATTTTTTATAAACTATTTATTGGCCATATATTTGTTTACTGCTTTTTCTGTAAAACGGCAGCGCACCAATTGTTACACACCTTGGTATGTTGCAATTGTAAATGGTATTTTTCGCTTACTTGTAGCAAGTCAGGCAAGTCGGTTTCAAAAAAGCCGCTAATCATTACTATGCCTGCATCCTTGCAATGCTGGCTTAACTGCTGGAAACTCCGTAACAGTATATTTTTATTTATATTGGCTAGTATGATGTCAAATTCTCTTGCAGGAACTATGCTTAAATCGCCTTTGGCATAGTTAATATTGGTAATGGCATTGTAAGCGGCATTTTCGCCAATATTCTCAAAGGCCCAATCGTCAATATCATTGGCAAATATATAATCAGCTCCTTGCTTACTTGCCAGTATGGATAGAACACCTGTTCCGCAGCCATAATCAAATACGCTTTTGCCTTTAAAATCTACTTCCAGCATCAGTTCCATAATACTTTGGGTAGTTTCATGGTGTCCGGTGCCAAAAGATGTTTTGGGTTGTATAATTATTTCTATCGGATATTGCTTTTCAATGGTATGGAAAGGTGCTTTTATTACCAACTGATTATTGATAAATACGGGTTCAAAACTACTTTCCCAATTAGCATTCCAGTTTTGTTGTGGTACATTTTTTTCTTCATAGTCAGTTGGTAGCAAGCCATATTGCTGCACTATGGCAGCAAAGTCGGCTGCATTAAATAATGCCTCTTCTAAATAGGCTTCAAAACCCGCTTCATCCTCCAAAAATCCTTCAAAACCTATTTCAGCTAATTCTGCTATCAGCACTTCTTTTAGTGCTGCATTACAGCTTATTTTAAATACTTTATAATTGCTCATTTATCCTATTGTACTTGTTATTAATTTAGACCTATAACTTGAAAATACACTCGACTTAGAAATAAAGCCAATATAGCCTCCGCTTTCTATTACTGGTAAATTCCATGCGCCTGTTTCATCAAATTTCTTCATTACCTCCTCCATGCTCTCATGGCTTTGTATGGTGGCTGCTGGCATTGCCATTAAGTCGCTTACACTTACTTTTTCGTGTAATTCATAGTTAAACATTATTTCCCTTATATCATCAAGGGTTATAATACCCAACAACTTATTGTTTTCGTCCACTACTGGAAATATATTTCTTTTTGATTGGGACAATGTTTTTACCAAAGTACCCAAACTATCCATTGCCAACACGGATTGAAAATCATTCTCAATTAAATTACTTGTTTTGATGGAGGTCAATATACTTTTGTCTTTATCATTGGTAAAAAGCTGCCCATTGTTTACCAACTTCTTTATATCCATGGCATGTGGTTCAAAGTACTTGGAAATAGCAAAACTAATAGAGGCAACAATCATCAAAGGAATCATGAGCGTATAGCCGCCTGTTATTTCGGCAATAAGGAATATGGCCGTTAATGGTGCATGGTATATACCACTTAATATACCAGCCATACCTACTATGGTGAAATTGCTAATGGGCAAATGCGCTATGCCTAATAACTCCATTAATTTAGAAAAGAAAAAACCTAAGTAAGCACCTACAAACAAAGAAGGAGCAAAATTACCTCCATTACCACCACTACCCAGTGTTAAAGCGGTTGCTATGGATTTTAAAAACACCAAAATCCCCACAAAAGCCAACACAAACCACTCATTGCTTTTGTATTTATGCAATAAGCTTAAATCAAATAATTGCTGCGTATCCTGCACGGAAAGCACCTTGATGCTCTCATAGCCCTCACCAAACAAACTTGGAAAAAACAAAATAAGTAATGCAAGCATTAATCCGCCAAAAAGTGCATTGATCCATACCTTACTTTTTGATTTGCTAAAAATAGCTTCCACCCGCATAAATGTGCGTGAATGGTAAACGGACACGAGTCCTGCAAAGACACCCAATAATATATAAAAAGGTACATTTATATAATCAAAGCTTTGTTGCAGTTTAAAAGACAATAATATATCGTCTTGCAATACAATTTTAGATATATATATAT
>JANMIV010000460.1:0-7093 GCA_031375995.1 Bacteroidota bacterium | reverse complement strand
CCTGTAAAAACGGGAGTGTCTTGGTTCAAAAAAGTAATCCAATAGGCATTTTCTGCACTGGGTGTTTGGTCTGAAATAAAACCCGTTCCGGTTATTTTACTTTTATTGGCAAGCATTCCACGTAAAGTGTTTTCCATGGTTATCATTTGTATGCCCAATTTTTCGCGCAATTTTTTAGTAAACCATTCAAAAAAGGGGCTGCTTAGTTTATGGTATATGCCACAAATATCTGCAGTACCTTCAAGGTGCCAAATAGTAGGAAGTAACTCCCAATTGCCTAAATGCCCAGTTAATATAATAAAACTCTTTTCTTGCTTTATTATTTCGTCCATAATAGACAGATTGGTATAAGTACCAAATTGCCTAAGACCTTTTTTGCTTATAGTGAGCATTTTGAAGGTTTCTAAAAAAGTATCAAATAGATGGCTATAAAATTTTTTGGCAATGGTATGTATTTCTGCTTGGCTATAATTGGGAAATGAGTTGCGTAAATTGGCATAAACCACCTTTTTTCGATAGCCGATTATGTGAAAGGCTAAAAAGTATAGCGCATCACTAAGTAAGTAAAGCAAAGGCAAAGGCAATAGCGATATGCCATAGAAAGGCAGCGCGTATAAGTAATACTTTAATTTTGTAAATAATGACATCATATTTAATTCCAAAAGTATTGGTTTAAGTAATTAAAACCTATAATGTTCATAGGAGTTGTATAATTTTTTGCTAGTAAATAGCAATAACTAATTGAATGGTATTTTATTTGTAGCATGACGATGAATTGGCCACAGTTATTAAAACCGTATAGATTTCAGCAAAATTTGCAAGATGGAACTACTAGTAGGACAGAATTTGAGCGTGATTTTGACCGTGTGGTTTTTTCAGAATCGTTTAGGAAGTTACAAGACAAAACACAAGTAATTCCTTTACCAGAAAACGATTTTGTGCATAATAGGCTTACTCATAGTTTGGAAACCTCCAGCGTAGGGCGCAGTTTGGGCAGAAAAGTAGCAGAAGCGTTATTGCTTAAATACCCTGATTTACAAAACGAATTGAGCAGTTACGATATAGGTTGTATAGTAGCTGCCGCTTGTTTGGCGCACGATATAGGGAATCCGCCTTTTGGACATAGTGGTGAAGATGCTATAAGGGAGTATTTTTTAAATGGCGATGGGCAGACATTGGAGGCCCTTATAGATAATGATAAAAAATGGGCAGATTTAACCCATTTTGAAGGCAATGCCAACGGATTTAAAATAGTGTGTAATTATAGTGGAAACGATAAAGGCTTGCGCTTAACTTATCCCACATTGGCTGCTTTTAGCAAATACCCAAAGGAGAGCTTGCCAATATATACCGATAAAAAAGTAGGAGAGAAAAAGTTTGGCTTTTTTCAAAGTGAAGTTGATTATTTTAAAGACGTGGCAGAAAAACTTGGTTTACTGGATACAAGAAATAACGGACATTTAAACTGGTGCCGCCACCCACTTGCTTACTTAGTAGAGGCCGCAGATGATATTTGCTACAGTATTATAGATTTTGAAGATGGCTTAAACCTTAAATGGATAGATTTTGATTATGCAAAGGAGTTGCTTGTACCTTTTGTAGAAAATTTTAAAGAAAACAAATTTGAAGAAATGACCCGTGAGGGGCAAATAGGCTTTTTAAGAGCTTCGGCCATTGATGCACTTACCAAGGAGTTGGCCCAGGTATTTATGCAAAACGAAGCGGCTATTTTAGATGGAACCTTCAATCAGTCTCTTATAAAACTAAGCAGTAAAAGCCATATTATAGATAAGATAAAGACCATTACTAGAGAGAAAGTATATAAAAACAGGGTAGTATTAGAAATAGAAGCTGCTGGTTTTGAGGTGATAAGTGGGCTGCTTCATATTTGTATAGTGGCTATAAACCAACATTACGAAGCCCAAAACAACAAAGCACTCAAATATTATAGAAGTGAGAAAGTAATAGAGTTGATACCAGAGCAGTTTATTGGCAAAGGAAAAATACCCAATAGCGATTTATATATACGCGTAATGAAAATATGTGAGTTTATTTCGGGCATGACGGATAATGCAGCCATTGGTTTTTACCGCAAGCTAAAGGGAATACAATTAGGATAACAAAAAGAGATAGTATAATATTCTTAGCTTTTCTTCCTGTTACATCATCATTGCGTGCAAATACACTTATATTTGATGCCTTAATTTTAAACAACACATGAAATTAGTAACCTACACCCACCAGAAAAATACCCAATTGGGTATAATACACCAAGGGAAAATTTGGGCGTTAAAAGATTTAGATGCTTCATTTCCAGATAAAATGCGAAAATTCCTTTTTGCTGGAGAAACAGTAATGGAAAAAGCTAAAAAGTGGGATGCTCAAATTAAATTGGGTAAGGTAGAAAAACCATTTGTTTTAGAAGCCGATGTGAAACTAGAAGCACCAGTCCCGCAACCTACTTCATGCCGCGATGGATATGCTTTTAGACAGCATGTAGCAGCAGCACGCAGAAACCGTGGTGTACCTATGATAGAAGAGTTTGACCAATACCCAATATTTTACTTTACCAACCACAATGCCATACAAGGGCCAGGCGAAATACCATGTATGCCCGACCATTTTCAAAAATTAGATTTTGAATTAGAAGCGGCCATTGTAATAGGTAAAAAAGGCAGAAACATAAAAGCCAGCGAAGCCGATGAATACATTGCTGGTTATATGATAATGAATGATATGAGTGCACGCACCTTGCAGATGGAGGAAATGCTTTTGAACTTAGGCCCAGCTAAAGGAAAAGACTTTTCAACGGTAATTGGTCCCTATTTTGTAACACCTGATGAATTAGAGGCGTATAAAGTGTCTGCAAAAGCCAACCACGTGGGCAATGCCTATAACCTAAATATGAAGTGCTGGGTAAATGGAATACAGGTAAGTGAAGGCAATGTAAGCGATATGGATTGGACTTTTGCTGAAATTGTTGAACGTTGCGCTTATGGAGTAGATGTATTGCCTGGAGATGTGATAGGAAGCGGAACAGTAGGTACTGGATGCTTTTTAGAACTGAATGGTACTGGTTTGCTAAACGATAAAAACTACACACCACAATGGCTGCAAGATGGTGATGTTGTGGAAATGGAAATAACAGGCTTAGGCAAACTAAGCAATACTATCAAAAAGGAAAAGACAGATTTCTCTATCCTTGCTTTAAAAAAGAAATAATTGTTTTGTTAGGATTTTTTTAGAAACATGGTCTTTAAAACCATAGTGGTTTTTTCTACTCTGCCTTCTATTTCGTCCTCACTATCCGTTAATCGAATATTTTTAACAATGGTTCCTCTTTTAATTACAGAAGAGGAACCTTTTACTTTTAAATCCTTTATTATATGCACTGAATCGCCTTCCGCTAGTAGTGTTCCGTTGCTATCCTTTACATCCATAATATTTTTTTGAGTGATTATTGTTTGAGTAGCTCCAAAAGTAGGGCTATAGTTTTATAAAAACGAATGTGCGAAAAAGATTAATTTTACAAAATGGAAAACGAAGAGTCAAAACCACCTAGAAAAGTAAGGTATAAAGGCACGTACCCTAAAGCTTTTAAGGAAAAGTACAAAGAATTGCAGCCAGAATTATATGCTGCCGATATAGAAAAGATTATACAAAAGGGAAACACACCTGCGGGTATGCATAGATCTATTTGTCTGGATGAAATAATGGAGTTTCTGCAAATAGAGCCTGGTCAAATTGGGCTGGATGCTACCTTAGGTTACGGTGGTCATAGTTTAGAAATACTAAAAAAACTAGCTCCTAAGGGAAAACTTTATGCTACCGATGTAGATCCTTTAGAGTTACCACGCACAACAGAACGCTTGGCCAATTTAGGTTTTGGACCAGACATATTTGTGCCTAAAAACATGAATTTCTCCCATATAGATTTAATTGCTTCTGAAGCGGGAGGCTTGCAGTTTGTCCTAGCAGATTTGGGCGTGTCGTCCATGCAAATAGACAATCCAGAAAGGGGTTTCTCTTTAAAAATGGATGGGCCGCTGGATTTAAGACTCAATCCTAAAAAGGGTATTCCTGCGGCTGTGTTTTTAAAAAATGTTTCCCAACAAGAATTGGAAGAAATATTCATTGAAAACGCTGACGAACCCTATGCGGAAATAATAGCCGAAGCCATAATAACGGCTTTGGAGACAGGAAAAGCCATTGAAACTACCAACCAATTAAGAGAAATAATAAAGGAAACATTGGATTTTTTGCCTAAAAATAGGCTGATAGATGATATCAAAAAATCTTGCCAAAGGTGTTTTCAAGCATTGCGCATAGCTGTAAATGATGAGTTTGGCGTGCTAGATACATTTTTAGCAAAATTGCCAGATGCACTTGTTGCTGGTGGCAAAGTTGCTATCCTTTCCTTTCATTCTGGCGAAGACAGGCGGGTAAAAAAAGCATTTCAAAGTTTTTACAGGCAAGGCATTTATAGTGCAGTTGCTCCAGATCCCATTAGGCCATCTGCAAAGGAAGTAGGCAGTAACCCGAGGGCACGCTCTGCTAAATTGCGCTGGGCTGTAAAGGCATAGACAATTTAAGAATGCGAAGTGAGCAAAAATGCGAAGTAAAAAATCCTTTATTACTTACTGTAATTTAATGCTTAGCTGTTCCACATTTTTTATAATCTGTGCTATCTGTGGCTACAAAAACGCTGGCAAAAGTTTAAAAGAGCAATTGCAATTGCGCGATTAAATCGCTTTGCGTATTGCCATTAATCAGCTCTGTCCGCGGTTGTGTCTCCCGACCAACCGAACAGAATAACTTACCTCATCCATACTTTGAAATACGATACTTTATCTTCTAATTGAACTTTTAATAGGTAAAAACCTGAAGCACCATTGCTATTGATTGCAATGGCATTTTCGCCAAGAGTTGTTGCTTGTTCTTGGGTAAATAATGGAATACCCGCTAAGCTGATGAGTTCTATAATGGCATTACTGGCTACCTCTGCATTTATTTTAACTATGGGGTTATTGTTTTCATAATACAATGAAATAGTAGAGCTTAGTTTCTCTGTTGAGCCTACTCTTTTAATGGCACTGTAAGTATAGGCATTGTCAAAATCTGTTTGCTTTAAGCGATAATAGCTAATGCCATCCAAAGGCATATTATCTGTAAAACTATAGCGGGTATTGGTGTTTGTATTTCCTTGCCCTTTTACCTTTCCAATGCTTTCAAAATGGCTTCCATCTGAGCTTCTTTCTATGGTAAAGTAGTTGTTGTTTATTTCTGATGCTGTTTCCCAAGTACAATTTACTTTTTTATTGTTTAATACTGCATTAAAGGCAATTAGTTTTACTGGCAATATGCCTGTAGGGCTAAACTTAGCTATAAAAGCATCAGAACTGCCACCATTAATTGTTTGGTGTGCTCCAGTTGTTGCTACGGCATTGGTTGATTCAGTCCGTCCTGTTATTATAATATTTCCACTCATATCTGTTGCTATATCATTTCCTATATCTGTACCACTCCCTCCATAATAGGTAGCCCACTGTCTTATACCATTGCTATTAAACTTAACTATAAAAACATCGTCCCACCCACCTCCATGTATCGTTTGATAAGCCCCAAGAGTTGCTATTACGTTCGTTGAAACGGTAACTCCTATTATCATGATATTTCCATTGGCGTCTGTTGCTATTCCATTTCCATCTTCAGAACTACTTCCCCCATAATAGGTGGCCCATTGTATTACTCCATTGGTATTAAACTTGGCTATAAATGCATCATTACTTGTTGATACCGTTTGATGCGCTCCAATAGTTGCTATTGCATTTGCCGAAGAAGTTGTTCCCGTTATTATGATATTTCCACTGGCATCTGTTGTTATGCCATTACCAATTTCATAGTTAATGCCTCCATAATAACTAGCCCATTGCCTTACTCCATTGCCATTAAACTTAGTTATAAATGCATCATAATCCCCACCAAATAATGGTTGATGCACTCCAGGTGTGGCAATTGCATTTGTTGAAGTTGCCCGTCCTGAAATTATTATATTTCCACTTGAATCTGTTGTTATATCCATTGCTATATCCTCTCCATTCCCACCATAATATGTAGCCCATAGTCTTGATCCATTATTATCAAACTTGGCTATAAAAACATCACTACTTCCCCCACCAAATACTGTTTGATGTGCACCAACTGTTGCCATGGAATTGGTTGAAGAAGTATAGCCTATTATTATTACATTTCCATTGGCATCTGTTGTTATTGTCACTCCAACATCATTATTACTACCCCCGTAGTATGTTGCCCATTGCCTAACTCCATTGATATTAAATCTAGCTAGAAAGGCATCTCCAGAACCACCACCATATCCCCATTGATATACCCAAACACTCGCTATATTAAATGTTGAAGTAGTACGTCCTATTATAATAATATTCCCACTGGCATCTGTTGTTATTCCATTTCCACTATCATTATCATTACCCCCATAATACGTAGCCCATTGCCGCACTCCAGTAGCATTAAACTTCGCTATAAAAGCATCAATACTACCTCCTCCAAATGTAGTTTGGTATGCTCCAACAGTTGCTATAGCACTCGTTGAATACGTAAATCCCGTAATTACAATATTTCCACTAGCATCAGTTACTATGTCCTGTCCATATTCACTAGCACTCCCTCCATAATAAGTAGCCCAATTAGTGGGGTCTATTACCAGTGTTTGATTGTGGTTATAGTCTTCGGCTTTTATACCAAATATATTATTGTCAAGTGCTATAAAATTAGCTTTAATACTCTTGTGGGAGTTATTCTCGTTAATTACATAACTCAATGGAATATTTTCTTCTATATTGCCATAAGCGGTTTCTATAAGTATGTTTCCTGCTTTGTTTAGACTAGTATGGTTTGCTCCTAATAATTCCAATTGTATATCGGCTAAGTTTCCATTGGGTTTTACTATAAAATTGTATTTAAATTGGCCTTTATTAGTGGCATCATTGAGCACAAATTCTATGTCTATATTGGGATATACATTTTCGTATATTACTTTTTGAAAATGCTGTACATTGGTAATACCTTCTTC
>JANMIV010000534.1:0-8257 GCA_031375995.1 Bacteroidota bacterium | reverse complement strand
CTACCACTTTTTGATTGTCTAAGTTTTTAACCTCAGGGTCGCGGCCTAAATTGCCTATTAGAATAATTTTGTTTAATGACATAATTTTAAATTTTATTAAATGATTTAGAATAAACTTTGTTGCAATTTATCATTTGAAATCAATTTATCAAGCAACCGGGGTATAGCAAAATTTTTCAATTCATTTAAGTCAATCATAAAATAGGGGGCTGGCAGGCTTGGTAATGTATTGCAGATAATTTCAAAAAAGTTGGCATAAATAGTTTGATGGGTTAGTAGGTGTTTGTCGTTGCCTATCCATTTTATGGCAGGTACTTTATCATTCATTACCATTCCTGCTTTATTTAAAGCAAGTAATAACTCGGCTTCATTTAGCAGTTTGTCTGCTTCTATCATAGGAAATTCAAATAAACCTTGCCAAATATCTTTGCTACCTCGTTGTTTTAGAAAAATGTTATTTTGGTGTTTAATAATAGCATAATTAAAAAAACGTGTTTTCGTTTTAATTTTCTTGACTTTTACTGGTAATTGGGTTTGGTTTTTGGTTTCATAAGCGTAGCAAGTACTATTGATTGGGCAATTAATACAATCAGGGTTTTGAGGTTTGCAAACAAGTGCCCCCAATTCCATCATGGCTTGGTTGTGCAAAGCGGCATTTTGTTTATCGAGTAATTCATTGGCTAAAGCGGTAAATTCTTTTTTTCCTTCCGTACTATTGGTATCCGTATATATACCCGCATAGCGTGCAATTACTCTATATACATTGCCATCAACTACGGCTTGTGCTTCATTGTTGGAAAAGGAAGCTATAGCAGCAGCTGTATAAGGGCCAATTCCTTTTAGTTTTAATAAATCAGCATATTTATTAGGAAAAATGCCATTATGCTCATCCCTAATAATAATGGCGGTAGCATGCATATTTCTGGCTCTACTATAATAACCCAAACCTTGCCAAAGTTTTAGAATGGCATTTAAATCGGCATTGGCAAAATCATTTACAGTAGCAAAGGCATTTAAAAAATTGTTGAAATAGGGTAGCCCTTGCTCCACTCTGGTTTGCTGTAATATAATTTCGCTTAACCAAATAGTATAAGCATCGTTTGTGTTGCGCCATGGTAAATTGCGTTTGTTAAGTTGATACCAATTTTGTAATTGCTCTTGCATCTAATTTTTGAGAAGAAAGCTGCAAATAACTTTTTTTGAAGTACTAATGTTGCAGAAGATTTTTAGTGGGAATGAATATGGCTAAGAAACGGTTTTGTAAACAGCACACTGTCAGTTTGTTGTCGTCTTTTTTGTGTAAAAAAAAAATATCTTCACTTTTTTCAACAATTTAATTGTCAATTTTATACATTTGCAGCCCTTGTTAAATAATTAATAACAGAAAATTCATTAAATCAATAGTATAAATAACATGACAAAAGCAGAGATTATTGCAGAGATTTCAACAAAAACAGGTATTGACAAATTATTAGTTCAAGAAGCAGTTGAGTCATTTTTTAAAGTAGTTCGTAACAATATGATTGAAGGCAAAAACGTGTACTTCCGCGGTTTTGGTTCATTTATTTTGAAAAAGCGTGCAAAAAAGATAGCGCGTAATATTTCTAAAAACACAGCTATGGTTATTGATGAGCATTATATTCCAGCTTTCAAACCAGCTAAGAGTTTTACTGAGAAAATTAAGAAAAGCGAGTCGGTAAAAACAAATGCTGCAAAGCGTGACAGAGAAGCCAAATTGGCAATGAAAGAAGACTAGTTTCTAGCATCAGCAAATAATAGATGCAAAGTAGTAAACTGTACCTTATCGTTATATTATTGCTAGTGGTTTTAGCTGGCTGTTTGGTGTATCTGAACTTTTATTCTACTGGTTCGGAAATTACCCATACTATGCCTAGCGATGGCTCATCAAGCAGCATAGCAAAAACATTTGTATATGACGAGTATTACACAGCTAATCGTGATACATTATCGCCAAGGATAAAACTGGAGGTTGATAGTCTGGAGGATGTTGTGAAAACGGATACCAACAATTATCAAGCAGCAGTAGCTTTGGTTAGGGCTTATGAACAAGCAGGATTGGGCTTAATAGCTGCTCATTACTTGCAAAACATAGCTAATAAGTTAGGCGATGAGCGTTCGTGGTTCAATGCAGGTTTCAAGTTTTACGATTTTGCTGCTACTACTTCCGATACTTCAGCTCAAATTTATGCTTCCAAAAAAGCGATTGCCGCTTTTGAGAAAGTGGTTTCAATAAACGAACAGAACCTAGAGGCAAAAAATGCAATGGCTATATGCTATGTGCAAAACGATTTGGATGTAATGAAAGGGGTGCAACTATTAAAAGATGTAATTGTACGTGATTCAAACAATGTACAAGCTAATTATACCTTGGGTATGCTTAGTAGAAGAAGTGGACAGTGGGATAAAGCGCGTGTACGTTTTGAAAAACTAACACAATTGGAACCATTGAATAGTGAGGCTTATTTTTATCTTGGTGAAGCTTATACAAGCTTAAACATGAGAAAAGAAGCTATTGTTTCATACGAAACCAGTATGAACCTTATTTCGGACAGTGAATCGAAAAAGGAAATAAAAAAATTAATTGATAATCTTAAACAAACAAAATAACAACTATGCCAAGCGGTAAAAAAAGAAAACGTCATAAGATTGCCACGCACAAGCGTAAGAAACGTCTTCGTAAAAACAGACATAAGAAGAAAAAATAATTTAGCTTAGCTAAGTTATTGGCAATCTTGCAAGCCTACCGCTTTACGGGTAAACCGGTAAGGGCTCAAAATATTAAAACTTAACCTTATATAAGCATTTTGCTTGGGGTTAAGTTTTATTATTTATTACCCCAATCAATTACCATTTAACTATCGAAAAAACCTCAACCTATAGTAATTGAACAAAATTAAAAAAGGGGAACACTAAACTGTGAGTAATGAAATTATAATTAATTCTGACCAACAAGGCAATGTACATATTGCTTTGATGCGTGATAAAAAACTGATTGAACTCCACCATGAGAAGGCGGATAATGCTTTTTTGGTAGGAGATATTTATTTAGGTACTGTAAACAAGATAATGGCGGGTTTGAATTCCGCTTTTGTTGATGTAGGACATGAGAAGGATGCTTTTTTGCACTACCATGACTTAGGACCACAAATACAATCGCTGCATAAATATACCAAACTGGTACGAAACGGTAAACCTAGCTCTGGCATTGAAAATGATGTGATGGAGCCAGATATTGAAAAGCATGGTAAAATAAATACTTTACTAAGCAGGTTTCAACAAGTAGTGGTACAAATAGTAAAAGAACCCATTGCCAATAAAGGGCCTCGTTTGTCGAGCGAAATAAGCTTGCCGGGTCGTTTTATTGTGTTAATGCCGTTTGATAATGCCATTTCTATTTCTAAGAAAATAGTAAAACACGAAGAGCGCAATAGGCTTAAAAAGCTAATGCAAACCATTAAACAACCCAACTTTGGTGTTATTATTAGAACCAATGCCGAAGGAGTAAGTGTAGATGAGTTGCAAAAGGATTTAGAGGAGTTGATGGCTAAGTGGGAAATTGTATATACCCAGTTAAAATTGGCTAAACCTCCTCAAAAGTTATTGGGCGAAAGTGAGCGCACGCTTACTTTGGTGCGCGACTTAGTGAACGAAGATTTTACGGGCATACATGTAAATGATAGCTTTTTATTCAATGAAATAAAAAATTATGTAAAGTCGAAGAGCCCACAACTAGAAAAGATTGTAAAACACTATACAGGTAGTAAAACCATATTTGAGCACTTTGATATTGATAAACAAATAAAGGCAAGCTTTGGAAGAGAAGCTAACTTTATGGGGGGCTGTTATTTAATTATAGAGCATACGGAAGCAATGCATGTAATTGATGTGAATAGCGGCAATATGAGTGGCAAGAATGAAGCCCAAGAGGAGAATGCACTTCGCATTAACTTGGAGGCTGCTAGCGAAATTGCTCGCCAATTGCGTTTGCGCGATATGGGTGGCATTATTGTGGTTGATTTTATTGATCAAAGAACTGCTGGTAACCGCAAGCTGGTATATGAAAGACTAAAGGAAGAGATGAAAGGCGATAGGGCGAAGCATAAAATTTTGCCAATGAGTCCTTTTGGTTTAGTGGAAATTACGCGCCAGCGAGTACGCCCAGAAATGACCGTAATTACTACGGAAAAGTGTCCTACTTGCCGTGGTACTGGCGAAATACAAAACAGTGTAGTATTGCTTGATGAAATAGAAAACCAAGTAAAATACCTGATAGAGAATGTAAGGCACAAAGGTTTTAGTTTGGAACTGAATCCGTATTTGGTGGCTTATTTTACCAAGGGAGGTTTAAAATCGCCTCGTATGAAGTGGTTTTTAAAATACAAGCGTTGGATAAAAATAAAACCAGTGAATTCTTTATCTATGTTGGATTACCGATTTATAGACAAAGAAGCAGGTGAAGCGGTGGTGTTTTAGCACCATTGCATCAGTAATATAATAAGAGCGTGTTTTCTGCTATGAGAACACGCTCTTTTTTTGTGCAGTTTATAATGGTACTTGTATAAAGTGTTCTGATGTAAATAAAAGCCTTATCAGTCAGTGTTTTGAAGTAGTAATTTATTTTGTTGTTGTTTTATCAATTATCTTTATCGTAATATTGCAATAAGAAAATAGAGTTACATGGGAGCAAGCAAAACAGATCATTTTACTGAGGAACAAAACACCATTGCTATGCTTGCAAAGGCATTGGGACATCCAGCTAGGATAGCCATTTTGGAGTATTTGCTAAAGGTGGAAACGTGCATTTGTGGCGATATAGTAAATGAATTGCCTCTGGCACAGCCTACGGTTTCTCAGCACCTTAAAGAGCTTAAGAATGTTGGGATTATAAAAGGCAATGTGGAGGGAAATGCTATTTGTTACTGTATTGATGAAAATGCTTTTGACAAGTTGAAATTTTATTTTGAAGAGGTCTCTAGTAAAATGGAAAAAAAGAAAAATAACTGTTGTTAAACAAAGAAAATAATGAAACTATCTGAAGTAAAAAACCGTTTAAGTACTGCACAAGATGTAAGTTTTGAATTGGAGAATGGAACGCCTGTTCCAGCTCATTTCCATGTAACGGAAGTGGGCATAGTAAGCAAACATTTTATTGATTGTGGGGGAGTAGTAAGAACGGAGCAAAGAGCCAACTTTCAGTTATGGGATGCCAATGATTTTGAGCACCGCTTAAAACCGCAAAAGCTATTAAATATTATTGCGCTTTCCGAGAAAGTGTTGGGTATGGAAGATTTGGAGGTGGAGGTGGAATACCAAGCGGCAACAATTGGTAAATACCATTTGGATTTTAATGGGACGAATTTTGTGCTTGTTTCTACTCAAACAGCTTGTTTAGCAAGCGATAGCTGCGGTATTCCTCAAGAGAAATTAAAAGTAAACTTAGCAAGCATTGCTGTTGAAAACAAGTGTAAGCCAGGTGGCAATTGCTGCTAATTTTTTATTGAATGATATAAATTTAGTAATAGGTATATGGCCAATCATATAAAGCTTCGATTTTTAGATCGTTATTTAACCTTGTGGATTTTTTTAGCCATGGCTTTTGGCGTTTGCTTGGGTTATTTGTTTCCTTCTATTGCCAATTTTACGGATTCTCTTTCTGTGGGTACAACTAATATACCCCTGGCTATAGGGCTAATTTTAATGATGTATCCGCCTTTGGCTAAGGTTGATTACTCATTGTTGCCCATGGCTTTTAATGATAAGAAGCTCATGTCGTTGTCGTTGTTTCTCAATTGGGTGCTAGGCCCTATTTTGATGTTTGTACTAGCCATTGTTTTTTTAAGAGATGAACCTGATTATATGGTGGGTTTGATATTGATAGGTTTGGCTAGGTGTATAGCAATGGTAATTGTTTGGAACGATTTGGCGGGTGGTAATAGGGAGTATGGTGCTTTGTTAATTGCTTTGAATAGTGTATTTCAGCTACTCAGTTATAGTTTTTATGCTTGGTTGTTTACCAATGTGCTGCCAGCGCAATTGGGTTTTGGCGATTTTAAAATAGCGGTGCCCATGGGCGAGGTGGCTCAGAGTGTGTTTATTTATTTGGGTATTCCGTTTATAGCGGGTTTTGCCAGTAGGTATTTTTTTATAAAAGCAAAGGGTATTGAATGGTATAATAGAAAATTTATTCCCCGTATTTCGCCCATTACTTTGTATGCACTGCTATTTACTATAGTACTTATGTTTAGTTTAAAAGGCGATAAAATGCTTGAACTGCCTTTGGATGTTTTAAAAATTGCCATTCCATTGGTTATTTATTTTGTGCTGATGTTCTTCATTAGTTTCTTTTTGTCAAAATCAATGAAGGTGCCTTATGATAAAAATGCTTCTGTGGCATTTACCGCAACAGGCAATAATTTTGAGTTGGCTATAGCGGTTGCCATAGCTGTTTTTGGTATTCATTCGGCACAGGCTTTTGTGGGAGTAATTGGCCCTTTGGTGGAAGTGCCTGTTCTTATTTTGCTGGTGAAAGCTAGTTTGTTTTTAAAACGTAAATATTATACCCAATGAACACACCTATAGATTATATTGTAAAGCAGTTTACTGCTGATGCTATTTCGGAAGAAAGAAAAGAGGTATTGATGCCTTTGGCAGACTATATTCAATCAAAAGTGGCTGAAAAGGCCAGTATTCGCTTGAATTTTATATGCACGCATAATTCAAGAAGGAGTCATTTATCGCAGATATGGGCGCAAGCAATGGCTTATTATTTTGGTATTCCACAAGTGTTTTGCTACTCAGGCGGAACGGAAGCTACTGCGCTGTTTTATAAGGTAGCTGATACTTTGACGGAGCAAGGATTTGAGGTGCAGGCATTGAGTGCAACGAATAACCCAATATATGCGGTAAAGTATGCCGCCAATGAAGGTGCTATTATTTGTTTTTCGAAGGTGTATAATGATTCTTTTAACCCGAAAACGGGTTTTGCTGCGGTGCTCACCTGCAATGCTGCTGATGAAAATTGTCCGGTTGTGTTTGGTGCGGAAAAACGTTTTTCTGTAAAATATGATGACCCTAAAGCTTTTGATGGCACTGACTTAATGGATGCAAAGTACCAAGAGCGTAGTCTGGAAATAGCGCAGGAAATGTGGTTTGTGTTTTCGAGGATAAAAGGTAATTAGTTATTTTAAACCAGCGTTTTGAAGAGCGTTTGTAATGGAATGTAGGTTTTTAACGAGTGAATTACTGAACTCTTTTAGCCTATTGTTTAATAAAGGCATTTTCGTAGGTAGTAATCCAATCTTTAACGCTTACTTTTTGTATGAGCTCTGCTATGAGGGTATATGGAATGTCTTCTACCTTTTTAAAACGGATGCAGCTTTTTCCCATATCGAGTTTGGTTTTGGCGTGTTTGGGGTATTCGCTTACAAACCAATTGAGGAGGCTTGGATTGGCATATATACCCATGTGGTATAAAGCAATAAAGTTTTTTTGCGAAGCTATACTTATAAATGGCAAGGCTTGTTTGGGATTGCAATGGTAACCCTTGGGATATAAGCTATGTGGCACTGCATAAGTAATCATACCATAGGCCATGGTTTCTTGAAAGCCTTTGGGTAAGTTTTTCATAATGGTATGGTGTAACTGGGTAATGACTCCTTGTCTTTCTGGCGGAAGTGTGGCTATGTATTCGCTTGGGGTATTGATTGTTGCTTGCATATTGTATTCAAACTAATGTTTTTTTTGGGAAGTTTGCAAATGGATGATGGGTTTATTGATATTGGTAGGAGAGGGTTTTGAAGGAGTGTTGCAGCTTCCGCCCTTGTTGTGTGTTTTAGCGAAGCGGCACCAACAAGTATTGGGCTTTTTCTTCCTTTTTTCTTTGATCCTTTTTGCATTGCCCATGGTTGTTGGTCGGGAGACGCAACAAGGGAGAATGCTTCTGCCCGCAGGCCTGATGCGTGGCTCGCTTTTTTGTCTGGCTTGCGCTCGCCTATATTGGAGCTTTGGTTTCCGCCCTTGTTGTGTGTTTTAGCGAAGCGGCACCAACAAGTATTGGGGTTAGCTTCTTATTTGGGGTTTTTCTTCTTTTTTTCTTTGATACTTTTTGCATTGCCCATGGTTGTTGGTCGGGAGACACAACAACGGGCAAGTATCCAAAAACGCTAGACGTTACTTGTTGGTCAGGAGACGCAACAAGGGGAGTAGGTTTGGCCTGACTGCACGGCCCGCTTTTTCG
>JANMIV010000533.1:0-2811 GCA_031375995.1 Bacteroidota bacterium | reverse complement strand
GAAAAACAAAAAGATTTCCCTTTTGCAAAGGGTGAGTTATCGCGTTTGCTACGCGATATTGGTATAGCCGCTAAAGTAATTAGCCGCGAAGTAAATAAGGCAGGTTTAACCAGTATTCTTGGTGATCACGGAAGCGTGAATGTGCAAGGAGAAGATGTAAAAAAATTGGATATTATTGGCAATGAAATGTTTATTTCTACGCTTAGTAAAGGTGGTGAGGTATGCGTATTGGCTAGTGAAGAAAATGATGGCATTATTCCTTTACAAGGCACTTACTCTAAAAACGGACATTATGTGGTTTGTATTGATCCGCTAGATGGTTCGTCCAATATAGATGTAAATGTGTCCATAGGCACTATTTTTTCTATATATAGAAGATTGACACCAGCGGGTTCTGAGCCGCAAGATTTGGATGTATTGCAAGCCGGAAACAAATTAGTAGCTGCGGGGTACGTTATTTATGGCTCTTCAACCATGTTGGTATTTAGCACGGGTAATGGGGTAAATGCCTTTACCTTAGATATGAGTATAGGAGAGTTTTGTTTGAGCCATGCTGATGTAAAAACACCAGATGATGGAAAAATGTATTCTATAAATGAGGGCAATGCGGCTGAGTTTCCACAAGGTGTAAAAGATTATTTAACATGGGTAAAGGAAACTGATAAAGCCTCCAATCGTCCTTATACAGCTCGTTATATTGGTTCTATGGTAGCCGATTTTCACCGTAATTTGCTAAAAGGAGGCGTATTTATTTACCCACCTACAGCTAAAAGCCCAAATGGCAAATTGCGTTTGTTGTTTGAAGGTATTCCAATGAGTTATATTGCTGAGCAAGCAGGCGGACTGGCTACTACTGGCACTACCCGTATTTTAGATGTAGAGCCAACTGCTATACACCAAAGAGTACCTATTGTTATGGGTTCAAAGAATATGGTGAATAAAGTAGTAGAATTTATGAATAAATAAAGTGAAAGGGTCTGCAACTTTGGTAATTGGATAGAGAATGCAAAAAACGGTATTTAAAATAACAAAAATGGATTGTCCATCCGAAGAACAAATGATAAGGATGAAATTAGCTGATTTGACGGATATAAAGTTATTAAATTTTGATATTCCAAATAGAAAACTAACTGTTTTTCATGCAAATAGCTATGAATCCATTTTTCATCGACTTGATAACTTAAAGTTTGATACATCATTTGTAGAAAGTACCAGAGTGAATGATGATATATTGTTAAGCGAGAATGCCCAAAGTGATAGAAAATTACTTTGGCAAGTATTAGGTATTAATTTTTTCTTTTTTGTTCTTGAATTAATGACAGGATTTATTGGCAACTCAATGGGTCTTGTAGCCGATAGCTTAGACATGCTTGCTGACAGCATAGTATATGGGCTTGCACTTTTTGCCATTGGGGGTACAATTATGCTAAAAAAGAATATTGCTAAAGCCGCAGGATATTTGCAATTAATATTGACTTTTTTGGGCTTTATTGAAGTATTAAGACGCTTTGTTGGATTGGAAGTTATGCCTAATTTTATTACCATGATAATTGTTTCAATTCTAGCACTTATTGGTAATGGACTTTGTTTGTATTTATTGCAAAAAGGTAAAAGTAAAGAAGCTCATATGCAGGCGAGCATGATTTTTACTTCAAATGATATAATAGTAAATTTAGGAGTAATAGTATCGGGAGGATTGGTTTATTTAACCAATTTAAAGTATCCAGATCTTATTGTTGGCATCTTTGTTTTTTTTATAGTAGGACAAGGGGCTTTTAAAATACTTAAATTATCAAAGTGATAAAAAATAATGATTCAAAAAAGGTTTTAATCATTGTAGATAAAAGCTATGAAAAATAATAATAAAACCACAGGTGAAATTGGAGAGCAATTGGCTTGTGGTTTTTTATTAGACAAAGGTTACGAAATACTAGAGCGTAACTATAAACAGCTAAAAACAGAAATAGATATTATTGCCAAACAAGCTGATTGTTTGGTAATAGTGGAAGTAAAAACAAGAACAAGTCATTTCATCAATCCAGAGCAGGCGGTGAGTAAAAGCAAGCAAAAAACATTAATTGAAGCGGCTTTGTTATACCAAGCAAGCAAGCAATTGATTTGTGAGATTAGATTTGATATTATTGCAGTTGTAAAACAGAGAACAGAAACGGAGATTGTGCATTTTGAAGATGCTTTTTATCCTTATACTACTTATTAAAAAATGGCCATAAAAATTATTGAATGTCCGCGCGATGCCATGCAAGGCTTGCACGATTTTATTCCTACAGCAAGCAAAATAGAATATATAAACCAACTATTGAAAGTAGGTTTCGATACCATTGATTTTGGCAGTTTTGTTTCGCCTAAGGCTATTCCGCAATTGGCAGATACCAACGAGGTTTTGGCAGGTTTAGATTTAGCAGATACCAAAAGTAAATTATTGGCTATCATAGCCAATACAAAGGGAGCTGAAATGGCGGTTCAGCATAAAGCCATTCAATATTTAGGCTTTCCTTTCTCCATTAGCGAAACATTTCAGCAGCGCAATACCAATAGCAGTATCACCCAAAGTTTGGAAACTGTAAAAACCATTCAATCGCTTTGCGTAAAGCACAACAAAGAGCTGGTTATTTATATTTCTATGGGTTTTGGCAATCCGTATGGCGATGTTTGGAACAACGAAATTGTTGAAAAATGGGTACAGGAGATGAATAACCTAGGTATTAAAATAGTTTCACTAAGTGATACCATTGGCATAGCCAATCCTGATTCTATTGCTTATTTATTCAAACATTTAATTCCAGCTTTTCC
>JANMIV010000423.1:0-2002 GCA_031375995.1 Bacteroidota bacterium | reverse complement strand
TTGTAGTCTTTCAATTATTTTTAGGGTAGTTCCAATACCTACATCGCTGCTTACTAAAATTTCCTCCAATTGGTCTAAAAAGTCATCATCAACAGACGACTTACCAACTAAAGCTTTGCTAATTTTATCAAACAAACTGGTTTTGGTTTTTTCCAAACCCTGATCCAATTTCTCTTTTTTTTCTTTGCTAAAAAAACTAAAAATTCCCATTATCTCACTTTGCTTTTAATTAATTGAAATTTGTAAGTGATTGAATCCTACAAAGCGCATTTTGATTATTTTAAAAATACAAAAAGCATTCTGATGCTATCAGAATGCTTTTCTATACGGACTACATTACAAAACTAATTAAGCTTTGAAATGTGATTTTACGTCTTCGTTTGGAATAATTTCAGACTTAAATGAATAAGCACCTTTTTTATTCTTTACAGCACGGTACACTTTTGCATAATCCTTACCGCTTGATGTTTTTAATGTAGCAACAACTTTTTTTGCCATGGTCTGATTCCTTTATTTTTAAGGGTTGATTATTTAATTTCTTTGTGAACTGTTTTACGTTTTAAAATTGGATTGTATTTTTTCAACTCCAAACGCTCAGTTGTATTTTTTTTATTCTTAGTAGTAATATAACGACTAGTTCCAGGCATGCCTGAAGTTTTGTGCTCAGTACACTCCATTATTACTTGAATTCTATTTCCTTTTTTTGCCATTGCTTGAATCTCCTAAATTAAATTTTGCCGTTTTTAACAAAATCGTTTAACACTGTGGTAATTCCCTTTTTAGAAATAGTTTTGATTGCTTTAGTGCTTACACGTAAAGTAATCCATTGACCTTCTTCTGGAATATAAAATTTTTTATCTTGTAGGTTAGGATAAAAGCGTCTTTTGGTTTTGGTATTCGAATGCGATACGTTATTTCCTTTTAATGCTTTCTTACCTGTTAAATCACAAACTCTCATGGTGTTATTTTTCGTAATAAGGGCTGCAAATATCTGATAATTATTTTCAAATGCAAGCATTCATAAAAAAAAACTTTTAAAAACACCTATGCCCCTCATTCTAAACGGTATTTTAGTCCACAAAAGTACATTATAATATAAATATTATCATACATAGAAATTTCATATTCCATTTTTTATACTTTCGTCCCATGATTAAGTGGTGGAAAATAGTTGGCTTTATACTTGTATTGTATAGTATAGTAATGGGTCTTTATGGCGCAATACCCAACTTACCCATATTAGAAAACAGTATGCGAAATTTGTATTTTCATGTACCAATGTGGTTTACAATGATTGCATTATTGCTATTTTCATTTATTTATTCTATTCAAACACTCAATATTAAAAATACTGTTAACATTGAAAAGGATACCAAAGCAGAAACTTTTGCTACGGTGGCTATGCTTTTTGGCTTAGCAGGTCTTTTTACTGGTATGATTTGGGCTAAAAACACTTGGGGCGCCTATTGGACTAGCGATCCAAAGCTAAATGCAGCGGCTGTTGCTATGCTATTGTATGCATCCTATTTTGTATTGCGCAGCAGTATTGATGATCAAGAAAAAAAAGCACGTATATCAGCCGTATTTAATGTGTTTTGTTTCCCTATATATGTGGTTTTGGTATTTATATTGCCACGTCTAACAGATTCATTGCACCCAGGAAATGGAGGCAATCCAGGCTTTAATGCGTACGACTTAGATAGTAGATTGCGCATGGTGTTTTATCCAGCAGTACTAGGTTGGATACTGATGGGTTTTTGGATTGCCGATATTGGTATAAGAATAAACAAATTGAAAAAAAATGAAATTAATCCTTAATCAAGCAAAAATAAATACCAGTGAAATGCCTACTTTAATGGGTGATAACAAGATGTTTGTGGTAATTATTGTAATTGCTATTATTTTCACCTTAATCACTGCCTTTTTGGTGTATCTCGACTTAAAATTGCGTAAAATAGAGGCTAAAAACAAGTAATTGAATTTACATCATGAAAAAATCAAG
>JANMIV010000422.1:0-3113 GCA_031375995.1 Bacteroidota bacterium | reverse complement strand
TTTCTTTAATACATAAATTAAAAGAAAAATTTGTTGCCGTTGGTTTGGATATTAATGCTAACCATGTGCGTTCTGCTTTTTCTGGCTGGGTATATGGAAAAGCAAGCCCTATTCATATTGGAAAAACCACTCAGGTATGGGAAATAAAAATTACCGATGAGCAAGAACGCTTATGTTGTGTTAGTCGCTTAACTATGAGTATAATAGAACGCAAAAAGTAGTTAATGAAACAAAGCAAAGCCAGCGTTTTTTATAAGTTGCCAGGTAAGAATCCAATTGTTAAAAAAACAGCATTGGTTACAAACGAGCTTGTATCCATTGATTTTAACGCAAAAAACACTTTCTACTTCTCCCCTTACAACAATAGATCAAAAGCCTATCAGTTTGATTTATTAGCTGATATGAAGCATTTTGAAATAATTGCATTTTCTCCTAAAAACAACTTTAAGCAAGATAGTAAAGCAGAATTTGTGCAAAAAGTACAAAAGGCGGTTAAGACTATGAATGAACAAACTACTTTAAGTAAAGTAGTAATGGCTCGTTCATTCAGCACCAAAATTGAAAATACATTTGACATAAATGCTTATTTTGTTAGCCTATGCATCAATTATCCCAATGCATTTATATATGCGGTTTCCAGCAGTATCACGGGTACTTGGATAGCTGCAACACCAGAATTGCTACTAAAAAAAGAGGGTAATACTATAGAGACAATTGCTTTAGCTGGCACCAAACTGTCAGCCAGTAATACTGACTGGGGCGATAAAGATCTGGATGAACAAAACCAAGTAGCCTATTATATAGAACAATTGCTTCTTAAATACAAGTTTAGTAAGCTGGTTAAAACGGGGCCATATACTACTACCATAGGGCACTTAAACCACATTTCTACTCGTTATTCCTTTTTAAATAAAGAGCCTATTTTGCATTCATTTTTGGAAGAGCTCAATCCAACACCTGCAGTAGCAGGTTTACCCCAAAAAGAAGCCATTTCGTTTATAAATGACCATGAAAACCTTGAAAGGAAATTCTATACAGGTTTTGCAGGTGTGAGCAATATGGGACAATTGAGTTTATTTGTGAACCTGAGATGTTTAGAACTTTTTAAGGATAGTGCATTGTTATATGCTGGTTGTGGAATTACTGCTCAATCAAATGCAGAGTTGGAATGGGAGGAAACAGAAAACAAATTACGTATTTTAATGCGGTTTTTGGATTAGCACATTCCTTACTTTAGAAAAGCGTTTCCCAATAGTATAATTTTCTTTTCACCTTGCAGTAAGTTGTTTTTAGCATACTTTTCTCCTTGAAAAAGATGCTGTTTAAAAATAAACCCAGTACTGATAAAAAAATTACGGTCTATTGGGTGATTGTATTGTTCTAAATGGTATAAACCCTATTAAACAATCACAATCATTAATAAAAATACATTATGGGAACAAAAAATCAATCAGACCACGAAACGTTTTTAGGATTAAAATCGAAAGACAATAAAGCATATGAAATTTTATACAAATTTTATTACCCTTCGGTAAAGAACTTTATAATTAAAAACAATGGCCGTGAAGATGATGCCAAAGACATTTTTCAAGAAACCATTATTATTTTATTGGACAAAGTACCAAAAGACGACTTTAATTTAACCTCTTCCCTTAAAACATTCATATTTGCCATAAGCAGTAATCTTTGGCTAAAGCGCTTAAGAGATTCAAGCAAAATGGTTAAAACAGATATAGATATTTATGAAAAATACTTAGCTGATTATGAAGAAGTGGAAGAGGAAATTCATCAAGCCAACTCCAATAAGGTGCTTGCTATATTTAAAACAATTACTAATAAATGTGTAGTTCTTTTAAAAGCCATTTTTTACGCTAATAATAACATAGATGTAATAACTAAAGAGTTTGGCTATACTAATAAACACAATGCTCAAAATCAAAAGTTTAAATGTTTGGAACAAGCTAGAAAAGGAACAAAGAACCTGCTCTAAAACCTTCAGAACATTATTTAAAGCGAACTATGAAAATAGTTCGCTTTTTTTATTAGCAATTGGGTGATTTAATATGCTGTTTGGGTATTAAGAGTATATTATCCAATATAAAAAAATGAAAAAAGTAAAATTAATTATCGCCACTTTATTGATGGCATCATGGTTTGGCAGTTTTGCACAAACACAGGAAACCGCATCTAATGCCAAACTAATTGCTGTAATAAACAAAGCAAGTTGGTGCGGAGTATGTAAGGCTAATGCTGAACGCTTTAGCAAAGTATTACTTCCTTATGCATCAAAAGGAGTTACCATTTATTTAAATGACCTCACGAATGAAACAACGAAAGAAGCATCAAAACTAGAGTTGGAAAAGGCAAACGTGTATGAAACGGTTAATACCATACCTAGAAAAGGATTGGGTAAAGCCCTTAAAGCTTGCCACATGGTGAAAGACAAGAAGCAAACCCAAGATGTAGCAGGCATTGTAACTTTTATAGACCCAACAACCCACAAACAGCTAAAACAAGTAAGTATTGCTGTTTCCGATGAGGAAATGAAAAGTATTATTACTAAACTCCTAAACTAAGAAACATGAAAAAGCAAACAAAAATAATCCTTTGCATTACATCAGTAGGTCTAATGACTATGTGTATATATTACTTCTTTGGTTAGGTAAGCAAACGTTATAAATATAAAAAAGTAAAAATGAATAAAGAATCAATCAATGTGTGGGGAATTAAAGAATATGAGGGGGATGGAATGAGCTGCCCCATTATTCCAGCAAATTTGCCCCTTTATAAAAAGTTTGTTTTGTTTTTCTTTCGCTTTGGTATTTGTCCAGCTTGCGTTACAATGAGCTTAGGATACAATATTAGAAAGGTTTTTAGAAAAGCCTCCAATTAGTACCAAATACGTATAATTTAGGTTTTAAATAAGCCATAAATAGCGCTTAAAAGCAGAAAACACTTTCATTTAGAAAGTGCTTTCTGCTTTATTATACAAGCCTTTTGGATATTGACTCTTTATATTATTTATTTTACTGAATCCATGTGGCAAATTAAATCTACCACTTTGTTTTTACAAAGTGGTAGACAATATCTCAATTATTTCCTGAAAAATTTGA
>JANMIV010000502.1:0-2632 GCA_031375995.1 Bacteroidota bacterium | reverse complement strand
AGCCTTAACAGTATAAAAACCGTTTGGTAAACTAGTAAGATCAACATTTACAGTATTGGCATTTGGCGTTGTTGTTAATACAACTTGACCCAATGCATTGTAGATGGCAATATCTTGAATATTATTTTTAGTGGTTATATTTAAATTATTGTTTGTAGGGTTAGGGAAAACACCAATTGTTTCTTGTGCAATAGAAGAAACACCTACTGAAGGTTTTTTGCTAAACAAAACATTATCTAGGTAAATAATAGAAGTACCTGTAGGCGAACTTGCAAATACAAGTTGCGCAATGTTTGATTTAGTGGTAAGACCTGTCATGCTCGATATTGCCACTGTTACGTGATTCCAACCATTTAAAGTTGGTGTGATGGTAGTTTCGTGTTCTTTGTCATCACCACCACCAAAAGCTCCATTTGGACCAAAATCTACCAATTTGAACCTTAGCGATGTAGAGTTTGGAGTCCATACATCAAATTCAAATGAATCCATTGTACTTGCGTTAATTTGACTTGCAACTGTTTCAACACCCACAAAATCCAATCCTGTATATTTCTTCACATCATCTGTTCCAATTTTTATTTCTGCAAGTGTAGCTGAAGACCATGAGGTTCTCCAAGTATCCACCGTTACATTGGTGTAAGCATTGCTGAACAATGAAATAACATCTTTAGCTAATTTTGTTGGAGTTTTTGCAGCAGCGGTTGGCACAGCAAATACGGGAATTTTGCTAAACAAAATATTATCAAGATAAATAACCGAAGTACCAGCGGGAGCACTGGCAAAAATAAGTTGTGCAATATTTGCTTTAGTGGTAAGGCCAGTCATATTTGCTATTGGCACCGCTACATGATACCAACCATTTAAAGTAGGGGTCACAGTAGTTTCATGCTCTTTGTCATCACCACCACCAAAAGCGCCATCTGCACCAAAATCTACTAATTTAAACCTAAGTGAAGTAGAGTTTGGTGTCCAAACATCGAATTCAAATAAATCCATTGCAGTGATATTAAGTTTATTCGCAATCATTTCAACACCCACAAAATCCAATCCTGAGTATTTTTTAACATCATCTGTTCCAATTTTTATTTCTGCAAGTGTAGCTGCAGACCATCCTGTTCTCCAAGTATCAATTGTTACATTGGTGTAAGCATTGCTAAACAATGAAATAACATCAGCGGCTGGTTTGGTTGGAGCCATGGCAGACGTAGTTGGCTCTGCCAAGGCAGTACCACCAGAAAACGTAATATTGTCGAAATAAGAAATAGTAGTATCAGTTCTAGGATCACCACCGGGAATGAAATCAGGGAATATTACAATTTGAGTAATATTATTTGATTCAGGGACACCTATTTTTGAAGTAAAGTCAAAAGTTAATTCTTCCCACTCGTTGATTTTAGTGTTAGCTACTTTGATTTCGCCTGTAGAACCATTTGTGCTGTTAACGAATTTGATTCCAACATCGCTAATTCTAGTTTTGTAAACCATAATTTTCACTCTGGCATTTGATGCTGATAATGAAAAAGTACCAATATCTGAGCCTTTTGCAGACTCACATCCAGCCCACGGATTACCTCCTTTTAGTGCAGTAAATTTTGCTACTTTACTAGAAGTGTTTGGAGCTGCGGAACTTGGATTATTAACGATTTCTAAAGTTGGATTCGTGCCATTTTCAAAAGTTGTCCATGTCCAACTAGCACCTTGACCACCCGTTTCAAAGTTAATTGGGGCGTTTTGAGAAAATCCTATGCTTGAAACAAGTAAGGATAAACTTAATGTAATGATTTTTTTCATATGTGATTATATTGATATATTTGTAACCGCAAGTAAAGTAAAAAAAGTTAAAGTAAAAAATACTATAAGTAATTTTTACTTTACTTTCAAGTCTTCCGTTATTTTGCAACATGAAATCACCAAATGCTTACTACATATCCGACTATAATATTCCAATCAGAGACTACTTTGTTTTTGGCTTATCAGTTGACTGTGTGGTATTTGGGTACCATGAAGGTGAGATAAAAGTATTATTGATACAAAGGGGAGCAGAGCCTTTTAAAGACCATTGGGCCTTAATTGGAGATTTAGTAGATCCAAAAATAAACTTACGGGATGCTGCCAATAACGTGTTAGAAAAGCTAACCGGCCTCAAAAATATTTACATGAAACAATTTTTTACTTTTGGCAGTGTAGATAGACATCCTTTAGACAGGGTAGTAACAGTAGGTTACTTTTCATTGGTAAACAGTATCAACTATCATCCTATAGCTTCTGCTTGGGCAAAATCCGCAGAATGGTTTAGTATAGATGAGTTGCCAGAATTGGCCTTTGACCACCAAAGTATTTTAGAAAAAGGCATAGAAACATTGAAAAATGAGGTTCGACACAAACCTACAGGTTTTGAATTGCTACCAACTAAATTTACATTACTGGAACTACAATTGTTATACGAGGCCTTGCTAGGATATAGGTTTGACAAATCTAATTTCAGGAAAAAAATTCTCGAAATGAATATTTTGCAACCGTTGAATGAGTTTAAAGAAAACGTTGCTCATCGTCCTGCCAAACTATTCCAATTTGATGAAAAAAGATACAAGCTACTAGAAGAAAAGGGCTTTTCTTTTGAACTTTAAGGTAT
>JANMIV010000493.1:0-2516 GCA_031375995.1 Bacteroidota bacterium | reverse complement strand
CAAAAAAATGCCCTTCACTGCTACTCGCATTTCCAATGGTGCCCCAAGCTACTTCATTTCCATTGTTACTAAAATTATTTTGTCCTATTAATTGCGAGTGGGTTCTATAATATTTACTTGCTTGCGCCAATCCAACCAATCTAATCATTTGGGCGGCAGTAGGAGAAATATCACTTGAAGAATTTTTTGTGTTTTTTAAGTCTTTCCAATTTCCTTCGTGGTCTAAACTGCGGGTTCCGTAGTGTCCATTCATCATTCGTCCTGCACTTGCTGGTTCTGCTTCTACACTGGTATGGGCATACAATTGAGCAAAAAACTCTTGCACTGTAAGGAGCCCAGCTGCCATCATAAATGTTTGGTCTCTATAATATCCGCTTCTAAAATCGCCATTTTTAAAAGCTTTAGCCATAGCTATTTGCGGTAATTCTTTTCCGTCACCAAAAATGCCAAATTTTGCTTTTCCTGTTAAAACTTCTTTTCTGCCTAATAGACTGGCTTGTCGGCTGGTAAATGCTATTTTATAATCTTCTAAAACAATTGCTTTAAAGTTATCAAATGATAAGTTGGCTTGCATGCTATTCATTAACGATGTAATTAGATTTTGCCAAACCTAATAGATTTTGGCAATTATGCCAAATATCGGGTAATTTTTTGTGGAATGTAATACCAAATGCCTATGTTTTGGTTATTTAGTATAATTAGTTTTCAAGGCCGAACGCCATTTTTTTTATTATAAAGTCATTTTTATGGCTCTTTGCTTTTAAGGCTATTTCTTTTACCGATTACAATTATATTTGACTCATGAAAAAAGAATTTTTTTGCTTGATGGTATTGGTGTGCATGGTCAGTTTGGTTTTTGGTCAGAATAAAAGAGCTCCGAAAATAATTTTCATCAATGATCATTGTAATTTTGATACCATTCCAAAAGGGAAAAAGGTTACTTGTAGAATAGAATTTACCAATAAAGGCAAAGACCCTTTACTTATAAAAAATATAACTCCAGCTTGCGGTTGCACAGTAGCCAGTTATAGTAAAGAACCTCTTAAAAAGAATAAAAAGGGATTTATTGAAATTACATACAATGCATCCTCTAAAGGTGCTTTTTATAAAACATTGGCAGTGGAAACAAATAGTAGTAGTCCTTATTATATGGTTTATGTTAAAGGGTATGTAATGGATAATTCTTGGTAATTAAAATACCTCTGTAATATGAAAATACAAGCCACTATTATTGGCTATTCCCCAAGCATAATCAAGGCGTATATTTGTTCTTTGTGTTTTGTTTATTTGAAAACGCAAACCCGTTCCAAAATTTGGGTTTAGGTATTTTACTTGGTAATCGTCTTCACTAACAGAGGAAACCCCAGCAAAAGCAACACCACCCAGCCATTTCCAAATATTAGCTCTTAATTCTGTTTCGCAAGTAAAGAATAAGTTGCCTCTATATCTGCCTTGGGCGTAAGCCCTGGTTGAAAAGTAACGTCCAAATTGTGGCATAATCATATATGGCACTTTGCCAAGTGATTGTTCACTTAGAAATCTACTGGCCCACACCAAACTTTTTTTAGTTTTAAAAGAGTAATAGTAACGAGCATCTAAACGAATGTTTAGCCAGTCTTGGCTGCTTCCCATCCACTGGGTAAATGGATTGACGGCTATTTCTAAAAATTTACCACTGTATGCATTTTGCACATTATCTCGGTTATCATAAATGTAATGCACGCCTATACCCGAAGCTGTAAAACTTTTGGTACCTATTGCATTTTTTTCAAAATAGCTAACACTGTCAGGTTTATCTGATTTTAAGTCCCAGCAATTGAACAAACGGTATTGCAATCCAATAAACTGGTTGTTTTTAATTTTGCGCAAAACACGCTCTTCAAATTCAATGGCTTTGTATTCTATTCTTTCTTTCGATACGTTATTATCAATGGTTCTTGCACCTAATTGGTAAGTAAATTCAGGCCAATTGAGGTACTGTGCTTTTCCTTGAATAATCCATTTCTCATGCTGAGTAAAAAGTAGGTGGTTTATTTGCACTGCAAACTGACTATTTGTAGTATTGATAACATAGGCTTGTGCGTTGCTATAACGAGTTGTTTGCGCAGGCCCGAGCAAATAGTTTATATTGGTTAGCACTCCATATCCAAAACCAATAAATGGATCGCTTACTAAAATGGGTAATAAAGAATAACTGACTTTTTTAGCCGAATCTTGTTGGGCAAATAGTTGATGCGTACTCAGAAATACGAAACATATAATGATAGGGAAAAGTATTGATTTTATTTTTTGCATGTTAAATTTTGTAGAGGTAAAAATACACTATTTGAGGAAATATATAAAATTTTTAATTGACGCTCCGCATTTCTCACTATTGCCATTCCATAGGAATCCGTTAGTGAACTGGCACGTCTTGCTTGTATATGAAATAGTATTCCTGAAGTAGAACTTACTCCATAGCCAAGCAAGGTGCTTACAGCATGACCCAAGGCGGCTGTTTAATTTGCATTTTTGGT
>JANMIV010000424.1:0-9868 GCA_031375995.1 Bacteroidota bacterium | reverse complement strand
CTACTTCAAAAATTTATACTTGAACAATTGACCATTTACTTCTAATTGTATCATATAAATACCATTAGGTAAGTTGTTAACTAAATTAGTTAAGTCTTCAAAATTATTGATGTAGTTATTATAGGTTATTCTTCCTAAAACATCACTTATAACCAAATGTTTGTTTGTAACATTTTCTGAATTATTATGAGCGTCTTTTATAATATTCTCAAAATCGGCTAATCGGCTAATTATTGGTGTATTGTTTATTACTTTATAAGCCTCCACATAATACAAATTAGTATTGCATAGCGTTGAACACTTATCTATAATAGTAGTAGGAGATGAAGGGGAGCTATTATCCGCAAAAACAGGAGGGGATCCACCACCAGAAGCGGTTAGTGTAGGTAATGAATTTGATAGGCTAATATTAGTTGAAATAATACAACGATTGTATAAAGACCCTGAGCAAATGGCTGGATTTGCTATCGCACAGGTTTTATCGCAAATAAGGTCTCTTTTGTCTAATGGAGAACGTACAAAAACATTATATTCGTTATTATTGGTATTTGATAAACTTAATATAGCAATATTTTCAAAATAATTATTTGTTGCACATACATCCATTGGCTCTAATTGAGTTCCTTCAAACTGATTCAGTGTTCCTCCAGCAATTTCATCTAAATTATTATCCAATTCAAATACAATAAATGAGGACGCTTTTAAAGGGTTTGTAGTATAAGTGCTGGTTACATTGGGTGTAGGCCAAAAAAATGATGAGGCCAATGTATTATACTTGTTCAAAACGAGGCTAAAATGATCTTGTAACTTGATTGGATGACTAGGGGGTAAAATTAGTTTAACTGGAACAAGACTTATATTAGGGTCAGTGGACATATCGTTATGTATAATATGTTTAGCAGATATAACAGGAGATATACCACTCATTAATCCATTAATACTTAATTTACTTAATAAAGTAGATGAACGATTAGAGAAAGGAAGACCGCTTAATGTACTTCGTTCCGCCACCACTGCTACCTCGTTTGAATTTAATTGTATTACAGAGTAGGCATGTTCAGAAAAGGAGGATTGACCAATAAAATTGTTTTTTACTAATGATAATGCCCCACTGCTTAATTGCCAAATATCACATATCATATCATTTTCAGTTTGACCCATCTCCCTTCCTCCTCCGACAGCTAAATACTTATCATTACCTAAGGAAATAACATCATTGTATTTACCAGAAAAAGGTAAACTACTTTTTGATAACAAAGCTCCTGTACTTGAATTAATGGCCACTATATAAGGTTTTTCATCAGTTGTGCTTCCAATAAACTCTGCCTGGCCCGCAATAATTACATGCCCATTTTCATCATCTATTATTACGTTGGCAGCATCTTCTTGAATAGAGGTTACAGCAGTAATATAATAATCAATCCACACTAAACTTCCAGTACTTAGAAACTTTGCAGCGAAATCGCTGGAAGTAAATGGGGAACCACTTTCAATAATTTTACCACATACCAGTATCTCATTTTGGCTATTTATATGTATATCTTGTGGAAGAATATAACAAGGACTGCTATTAGCTGGATAGGTAATTTGTAAACTAGCTTCCCAGTTAATTGTCATGTCTTGTTTTAAAGCAGTTACCACACACGATGAATAAGAAGGTGTTGCTCCTATTGGAACACTCACAATTCCTTGTGTATTAACCGTAGCTAAAAACAAATTACAATCATTGTTTTTAAAATAATCTATAGCAGCATTTCTATTATCTTTTATAGAGTATGCTCCAGTTTGAATGAAGCTATGTGTGAAGTTGAATTTTCTGTTTAATGAGTACTGAACATTGTAATTAAGTTCAATATTGTCATTAATGTTTGTACTAGTGCCATTTGGACCCGTACCATGTGGCGCACAGGTAAGAACATCGGTATGGCAAGGTTGAGGTTCTCCAGCTATTAAATATACATAGCCAGGTTGTGTTCGTGATTCGGGCAGGCATAAATCGTTGAAATAAGTGAAAGGGTAGTTAGGCCAAGTTTGGGCCATTAGAGCAGCGTTTAAAAATAGCATACTTAAAAAGAATAATGTTTTTTTCATAAATATAGTTGTTTAATTCATTGTGAAAGTATTAAAATAAATAACAAAGCAAACATTATTTTTTTGTAAACTGTAACTTTCTTTGTTCAGGAAGTATAGTGTACTAATTGATAGACAGTGATTTGTTTTGATTGCTAAGCAATTTTGCTTATATCCAAATGGTTTTAATATTGCAGAACTCGCGTAAGCCAAACTCTCCCAACTCCCTGCCAAAACCAGATTTCTTAATACCACCAAAGGGAAAGCGGGCATCACTTTTTACTATTTGATTGATGTAAACCATACCACTATCAATTTGGTTGGCTATGTGTTTGGCCTGCATAATATCTGTACTCCAAATGCTGGCTCCTAGTCCAAACTCTGTATCGTTTGCCAAAGTAATTGCTTCTTCTATGCTGTTGTAAGTATAAAAACTAATGACTGGTCCAAATAACTCTTGTGAGTAAGCAGGTGCTTGTTTTGGTATATTCCCTAAAATAGTAGGGGGATAAAAGAAACCTTTTTCAGGTATTTGCTTATGTTGATATAATAAATTTGCACCAGCTTCAATAGAAGCATGCACCTGTTGTGCCAACTGCTCCTGCAAATCTTTGCGTGCTAAAGGGCCAATATTACATAATGTATCGGTTGGGTTGCCAATTTTTAAATCTGCTATACGTGTTATTAAGCCTTGTAAAAAAGAATCGGCTATTTGCTCATGCACTATAAAACGTTTGGCTGATACGCAACTTTGCCCATTATTTTGAAAACGAGCAGCTATGGCATTGTTCAACGTATTTTCTATATCAGCATCTTGTAATACAATAAAAGGGTCGCTGCCACCTAACTCCAAGACCGATTTTTTGATTTGTTGTGCCGATAGCCTAGCCACTTGTGCCCCTGCATTTTTACTACCTGTTAAAGTAGTAGCTGCAATTCTATCATCATGAATAATATTGGCTATTTGTTCTTCCGATGCAAAAACAGTTTGCACAACCCCCGTTTTAAAACCACTTTGATTGATTAAATTTTGCAATGCCAAACTGCTTTTAGGCACATTAGGAGCAGGTTTTATAAGTATGCAATTACCACTCATAATAACAGGAATGGCACTGCGCAATACTTGCCAATAAGGGAAATTCCAAGGGAAAATGCCTAAAACTACTCCTAAGGGTTCGTGTTTTATTTCTACAGTAGCCCCTGTTTCTGATTGGCTTAGTTTGCTTTGCAAAATATCCGCACTGCGTGTTGCATAATATTCGCAAAGGCGCACGCTTTTTAATACTTCTGCTTTGGCTTCCGTTTGCAATTTGCCCATTTCTAAAGAGGCTATATGTGCCAACTCATCAGCATTTTTTTTGAGTAATTCTGCCAATTGCAATACACATTTAGCTCTTTCTGAAAAAGTACTTTTGCGCCAAAAATTGAAAGTGTTACTTGCATTTGCAAGTGCATTATCTAGCTCATTGCTATCGATAAAATCAAAGCTTTCTAGTAACTCTTCAGTAAAAGGATTTATGCTTTTATATACTTTCAATGTGATACAATTTTTGTATTATAATTTTTGTAATGCGGCTTTTGCTTTTTGTTGCAAGCTGCTTTTATATTCTGCATTCTTGTATTCAGATACTTTATTAAAATAAGTCTTAGCCAATTGCTTAAAGTTCAGTTTTTCATATATATAACCCAACTGTAAACAGGAGTTGGCCGCCATAAACTCATTTTCTTTAAAATTGGTTTTTACCGTTAGCTCATAGTTTTCAATGGCTTTGGATAGTTTATTGCTTTCTTGGTATATTCTGCCCAGTCTATAGGTATATTCCACACGTTCTAGTTCCGTAGTAAAGGA
This sequence comes from Bacteroidota bacterium, assembly GCA_031375995.1. Classification (GTDB taxonomy): domain Bacteria; phylum Bacteroidota; class Bacteroidia; order UKL13-3; family UKL13-3; genus JAAFJM01. The sequence goes on along the minus strand of JANMIV010000424.1, from coordinate 5,949 downwards.
ATTAAATGGCTTACTCAACATAACTTCCTCTGCTTGGGTATAGTAACCTCCATCATAAAGTAAACGTGCTTTAAGGAGTGTTGTTTCTGGAAAATGGTCTTTTCCTCCACTAGAGGCTAATTTGTTTTTCTCTCCTTTATCAGAAATATTACGAGCAATCTTTGAATACAATAAATAGTTATTGGTATCACCCTTAAGCCAAGCGCACCAAGCTAATTTTACGTAAGCCTCTTTATTGTCATTTACATCCTTATTGTTGGCAACAAATCGCTTAAAATGAATGCTTGCCGAGTAATCAAGTTTGCATAAAAGTGCAGAACCCAACATCATTTCTAAGTAGGGGAAAGAAACATACTCGTTGGTGTTTGGCCTATTTACCAGTATCTCTATACATTCATCCATTCTATTAGTAGCTTTGGCAGCAAAGGAGCGGATGCAAGTACTCATTAAATTGGTTTTGTGGTCGCTTGTATATTTTTCAGTAAGTTTCCAAGCCTCCTGTTTATTATTCATTACCATCAAGTAAAAAGAGGTATAAAAATATTGCGCATTTTTGCGTTCCATGAGTATTTCTTTATCATCAGCCTTGTCGGTATATTCTTTCAATAAGGCTAGGCCATTATTTAAATCGCCTTTCATTCCAGCTATATTTATAATAAACTGGTAAGAATCGGGAATAGTGCCCAATATGGCTTGGAGTATGCCCAAATCCTTTTTATTGGTAATAAATTGAGGGAATTTTTTCTGATTTTTTTCTAATAATTGATAGCAAGAGCGAAAATCCAAAGCAGCACTTACATATTCTTGAAACATTCCCTTTAGGAAAGCACTCTGTAAATAAATCTCGGCTTGTGCATATAATTTATAAGGATTATTGTCGTCTATATTTTTTATTGCTTCAATTCGAATCCCTTTTGCTTTCTCAAATAGTTTAAAATCGCTTTCCTTTTGTAAACAAAGTATTCTGTAAAAATCAATATAATTTTCAAATAAGCAGGTAGCGGCATTATTAGGATTCGCTTTTTTTTCTGCTTCTACCCATACTTTCCCAGCATCTAACTTGAGAGAAGCAATATTTTTTTGTGCTTCTTGTAAATTACTAGTTATTACAAAAGTACTTTTACCCAATGCAGCATTAAAAAAACAAGCCAATGCGCAGATAAAAAAGAATTTATACATTTGGGTGCCGTTTTTATTCATTTATAAATAAAGCTTTTAGTTCTGTAGCATCATTTGCATTCATTTTGCCAGCAAGTACCAAGCGCAATTGACGCCTGCGAAGTGCACCTTCATACCTTTTTTGTTCATCTTCATTGGTAGGTTTTATACCTGGTACTTTCAGTGGTGAACCGTTTCTGTCTAAGGCTACAAAAGTGTAGTATGCTTCATTGCTTTTGAATTTTTCGCCACTTGGAATATTCTCAGCATGCACTACAATATGTATTTCCATAGAAGTATTGAAGGAACGAGATACCTTGGCTTCTAGTGTAACCACATCACCTAAACGAATACATTTACCAAAACTCACACTATCAACCGAAGCGGTAACTACTGTTTTTCCACTATGTTTTTGTGCAGCTATAGCAGCCACTATATCCATCCAATGCAATAGTCTGCCTCCCATTAAGTTGTTCAATGTATTGGTATCGTTAGGTAATACCAACTCGTTCATTATGGTGTGACTATCTTGCGGGGTTTTTATAATATCCATTCTGCTGTATAATTGAGGGTGCAAGGTAATAAACCCGGTGTTTATTAAAAATGAATTTATTTACTAGATAATTAAATAATGTAAACGGTATATTTGCCACCTTTAACAATAATTGCACCCGTAGTTCAATGGATAGAATGTCAGATTCCGGTTCTGATGATGGGGGTTCGAGTCCCTTCGAGTGCACTTAACTAATACAGAGAGACAGCGTTCAGCACTTCGTGGCCTTCAAATTCCGAATATGGAGGTTTAAAAAAGTACAAACTGGGTGTATTTTATTTACCCAATTTTAGTTTATAGGGAATTATAAGTATTGCCTTTTACCTCCACTGGGCAAATTAAGGGATATCTGACACACAAATAATATTGATTAGTCGAACACATAATACCACTATGGAATGTGTGTTGAAAGCGATAAACTTTATTTTTTCTTAACATTTTGAAGCAACTCCTAAATCATTCATATAAATACGTTATTTGAATAATAATAATACGATTTATGAGTAAAACACTTCAATATTTATTTGTCATAGTATTTCTGCTTTTGTCATTTATACAATTTAAGTTGTTTTATAATACATACAATTTAAAACAGGACGAACTACATATTGACATTCAAAAGCGTATTCAAATGGTAAAGCAGCGTGTTGAAAAGCACGAAACGGAAAGGCATAAAATTCTTTTTGAAAAATATAAAATGGAGAATTTATGCGGTAACACTTATTCCAATAAAAATCTAGATTTAACTTTTCGCATTACTCCAACGGATTCCTTTTCGAACCTTAAAGATTTAACTGATATAATTACCAAAAAACTAGCCAATCAGGCCTTAGAAAGTGGCACTTTTATGCTTGCATCACTACCATTGGATTCTGTCTATATTGATCAAATAGTAAGGGAAGAGCTAAATGCATTAAGTAATAACATAAGTTTCACTTTTCAACTTTCAGCAGATCCTGAGCAAACTAGCTTTACTTATAATTCACAAGTATTGCTTTTTGATGACTATAGGCTTTATCACCCTACATATTTACTTTTAAACATTACAGGTCTTTCAAAAATGTTGATTTACCAAATTGCTTTGATGCTAATTATTTGCTTGGGAACCATGCTTATGCTCTTTATTGTTACCCGTTATGCTTATTTGTCTATAGTTAAATTTAAAAAATTATCTGATGATAAAGCGGACTTTATTAGCCATTTGGCACACGAAATAAAAACACCCTTGAGTTCTATTTATATTTCTAGTCAAGCCTTAAACGATAAAAGGATAGTGAATAACCAAGAAACAGTTGGACACTATTCAGAAATTATTTTTTTGGAAGGGGAAAGATTACACAGACAATTAGAAAACGTACTATCTATTTCTGCTGCTGATAAAAATTTTCTTACTCTGCGGATGGAAAAAATAGATATACATGAACTCATTTTACAAGTATCAGAACTTTTTATAAAACGAATTACCCTACAAAATGGTAAGATGTATATGCATTTAAATGCCACTCAAAACATTTTTTTGCTTGATAAAATACATTTTGGTAATGTACTATACAATCTGTTTGATAATGCAGTGAAATATTCTACTAAGGATAAAGTAAATATAAAAGTAGAAACCTCTGATGCCGACTCAGGTATTATAGTACATATTCAGGATGAAGGAAGGGGAATGAGTGAGTTGGAACAAAAGAAAATGTTTACTATGTTTTACAAAAAAGATGCTCGAATAAAGGGATTTGGTGTGGGTTTGCACTATGCAAAAAAAATAATGCAATACCACAAAGGAAGGATAGATGTGAAGAGCAAAATAGGATTAGGAACAACTTTTAGTTTGTATTTACCAAGCAGCCCTCATGAATAAGATATTATTAGTAGAAGACGATATAAGTTTAGGTAAATCGGTAAGCCATTATTTAAAACAAATTGGCTTTAGTGTTGTATGGGCTAAAACTGGTGTGGAGGCTTTTAAAATGATTAGCTCAGAAAACATTGAGCTGTGCTTAATGGATATTGGTGTACCTGAAAGAGATGGATTTGAGATAACTTATGACATTAAGCAACTCAACAAAGAAATACCTATTATTTTTCTTACAGCACGTAATCAAATAAATGATAAAATAAGAGCCTATCAATTGGGTGCTGACGATTATTTGTGTAAGCCATTTTTAATGCAAGAGCTTGAGCTCCGCATACAGGCAGTTGCTAAACGCTTTAAACAAAATCCTATTCAACTGCCAGTTTATGAATACAAAATTGGCTTATTTACCTTTAATTTTATGATGAGAACCTTGGAGTTAGATGGAGAAAAGGTAAAGCTATCTCACATTGATTGTGAGTTACTAAAACTGTTATATATCAATAGAAGTACTTTTATTGCTAAAGAGACAATTTTGAAAGCCCTTTGGGGTCAAAATGATTTTCTATCATCAAAAAGGCTGTCTGTTTATTTAGCACGCATCAGAAAATTACTTAGTTCAGATGCTTCTATTCACATTGAAAATGTATATGCACTCGGTTATAAACTTACTACTCGCTAGATTGACTTTTTTGAATACCTAAACAAAAGCTAAAGGCTTCAAATATAATCATAATTTATTGATTACTAGTGCATTTAAGAATTCGTTAAGGATTTAATTATCTTACTTTGTGGTACAAATTAATTGTACACAAATATGAAAAAATCAAATTTAATCAGCATGCTCACCGTATCGGTAATGCTTGTAATGTCCTCTTGTGCTAAAGATGAGACTACAACACCTACACCCACTCCAGTGCCTACCCCAATACCTGTGGTAAAAATGGCTTCTCTAACAGGTACTTGGAAAGCAACAGGCACAGGGCTTCCTGAAGCGGAGCGAAACAGTTTTACTAGTTTTGAAATAAGTGTAAAAGCGGATAGTAGTTGCATTTGGACAAAAACGCATAAAACAAGCCCAAGCTCATCACTTAAAATGGAAGGAAAAGTTGTTTTGGAATCAACAGGAATAAAAGATGCAAATGGCAAACTAATTGACAAGATTTGGTTCTCATTTACTAAAATAAATGGGCAAAACTTTACGGGCACTATACATGGTATTTATCAAATAGATGGAAGTACTTTAAATCTGGATTGGGAGTTTTTGCAAAGTGGTATTTTATTTCCTGACCCAGCAAAAGGATTTGGCAGTGGTGTTAGTGGTCAAAGGTCAGTTTCAAAATATACCAAGCAATAACTTTATTTACCACGTTGTAGCATAAGCAAGAAAAGATATAAAGGTTCGAGTTAGGGCTTTTGTTTTAAGTAGGCTTTACCATTTGGTAAAGCCTATTTGCGTTTATTATTATTTTCTTTTGACATAGTTAAATGAAAGGATAAAAGCCGTTTTTTGCTGTAAATTTTCTTTGTTGGATCGATTTAATTGTTCTGTTGCGTAAGGAAACTTTGCCATTTGTTGCTAGATCTTTACCTTTGAATTGAATGAAAAAAATAAAATACAGCCTAGTGCTGTTAGTACTTTTGTTATTGACTAAACCTGCAGAGGCGCAATTGGGTATTAGTACAGGTGTGTTTATACCAGATATAGGTTATACGGCCAATGTATATGGTCCATTAACACTTAGAGGATTTGGTTTTACTATAAATAAGTACTTTATAGTAGAAACGGGCTTCACAGTATATAGTATGCCAGGTAATGCTGTTACTCATTTGCCATTTAGGGCAAAAGAACCGCTGTTTGGCGCCTCTAACATGCTTTTAGTACCATTGCAAATGGGTTTTGGTGCACGCTTTGGTCAAATTTCCCTTTCATGCACAGGTGGTGGCTTTATTTTTTATAATTTTACCCATCGCCTTGATAAAGGAAATTGGGATAGAGCTATTGGCGAATATGAAAAATGGGATGTAGCCAATGCCAATTTAAACTACGATAATAGGCCTGGCTATGGGTATATATGGGGTATAGAAGTAGAATACCATGTCAATAAAAAGCTTGGTATTTTTTTACAGGGTAATTATTTGGACGGAGAATCGGCACTTGGGATAACAGGTGATTACAGAGGCGGAAACTTGGGGGGCACTATTACTACTAAAAAGGCAGATTTTAACAATGCCAAACTAAGTATAAAAGGGTATGAAATAACCATTGGTGCTCATTTTTAGGAAAGGGTATAATAGCAAAAAATAGTTGGTAAAATCGGCCAAAAGCCTTTTCCACAAAGGGATTGAGAGAAGCATATTGAAAACGTTTTCAATATGCTTTTTT
>JANMIV010000410.1:0-2925 GCA_031375995.1 Bacteroidota bacterium | reverse complement strand
GTAAACCTATTTCAGGACAAGTCAGATGGCTTGCTGCAAGGAAAAGGGAGAAATAAATGGTTTGGGATGGATTACATACGGTTACTATTCTTATTAAGTAACACATATACCGTAGTGAGCATACCTGCGCAATGGTTGTGTGCAGTTGTGTGGGTAGTACAATTGTCATAAGTATTAAATAATACAACTATAAACAACAAAAACAGCTACATAAATAATTGCATATTTACCTTTATATAGTGTTGGCATTTTCAATTCTCAAAAATGCATTTATATTTACCCACTGAAATAGCATACAAAACATGAAGTTTTTTCAACACTTCGGGGAGTATTTATTGTTTTTAAAAGCAGTATTTACCAAACCCGAAAAGAATAAAATATTTATAAAACAGATTTTTACAGAGAGTAATAATATAGGTGTTGGCTCATTTGCCATTATATCTCTTATTAGTTCCTTTATTGGAGCGGTATCTACTATTCAAATTGGTTATCAGTTGGTAAGTGGTATTCTGCCAGACTATTTAATTGGGCGAATTGTACGCGACAGCAATATATTGGAGTTTGCACCCACTGTAACCGCTTTGGTTTTAGCTGGTAAAGTAGGAAGTAATATTGCCTCGGAAATTGGCACCATGAAAGTAACTGAGCAAATTGATGCATTGGAAATAATGGGGATTAATGCGGCCAATTACACTTCATTGGCAAAAATTATCTCTGGTATATTAACAATTCCCATGTTGGTATTGTATGCTATGATGTTGAGTTTAATTGGTGGTGCTATTTCAGGTTGGGCATCAGGCATTATAAGTGTTGAGAGTTTTGTAAAAGGCTTAAGAACAGATTTTATGGGTTATAATGTAGTTTTTGCTATGACCAAAGCATATACATTTGCATTTCTTATTACTTCAGTTTCCGCTTTTCAAGGCTTTAGAACCCAAGGTGGTGCTTTGGAAGTAGGCGAAAGCAGCACAAAAGCAGTAGTATATAGTTGCATGAGTATTATATTTTTCGATTATATCATTTCTCAATTAATGTTATTCAAATGATAAAATTAGAAAACATCAATAAAACATTTGGTACCAAACAAGTATTAAAAGATATATCTGCCAACTTCTACAAGGGTAAATGCAATTTTGTAATTGGTGCCAGCGGAGGCGGTAAATCAGTGCTCATGAAGTGCATGGTTGGCTTAGTTACACCAGAAACTGGTAGTATTACCTTTGATGGAAGAGACTTTTTAAAGCTCAATTACAAAGAAAAAATCAATGTAAGAAAAGACATTGGTATGTTGTTTCAGAATACCGCCTTGTTTGATTCTTTGAACGTGGAAGACAATGTAGCGTTTCCCCTGCGCATGTTCACCAATTTTACAGAGGAAGAAATTTTAGAACGGGTGAATTTTTGTTTAGGCAGGGTAAATTTAGTAAACGTAAATAAACTATACCCTTCCAATATATCGGGTGGACAAAAAAAGAGGGTGGGTATAGCCCGTGCTATTGCCCTAAATCCCAAATATTTGTTTTGCGATGAACCCAATTCTGGTTTAGACCCTCTTACCAGCAGGGTAATTGACGAATTGATAAAAGACATTACCAAAGAATACGAAATTACCACCATTATCAATACGCATGATATGAAGAGTTTGTTCGTAATGGGCGAAAACATAGTTTTTATTCACCAAGGTGCTAAGTGGTGGGAGGGCGAAAAGGCAGGAATTAGAAGCAGTGGAAATCACGAATTACTTGCTTTTATGGAAGCAAGTGAATTTTAAAGTATATGTTCTTTGTTAAATAACATTTATAAACAAACCAATGAGCGTATTTAAAAGATGTGGACAATAGCTGAAAAACATCAATTGGCAAAAGCGTAAAAAAGTTTACTTTTGCCAAAACCTAAACCACCTTGAATAAGTTAATTAATAAATTTCCTGCAGTGTTACTTTTAGCCGATGGCACTGTATTTAAAGGCACTTCTATTGGTAAAATTGGTACAGCAGTCGGAGAAATATGCTTCAATACAGGCATGACTGGCTACCAAGAAGTATTTACAGACCCTAGTTATTTTGGACAGATTTTAGTAGAAACCAATGTACATATTGGTAACTATGGAATTCATAATGACGAAATTGAAAGCAATGACATTAAAATAGCGGGTCTTGTATGCAAAAGCTTCAATATTGTACATGATAGAAAACAAGCAGACCAAACTATTCAAGAATATTTTGCTTTAAACAATTTGGTAGGAATAGCAGATGTTGATACAAGAGCTATAGTACGTCATATCCGCCAAAAGGGGGCAATGAACTGCATTATCTCATCAGAGGAAAAAAGTATAGATGAATTGCAAGCAGAGTTAGCAAAAGCACCTTCTATGCAAGGTTTAGAACTTTCAAGCAAAGTTTCAACCAATGAAACCTATTATGTAGGTAATGAGGACGCTAGCAGAAGAGTGGCTGTTTTGGACTTAGGCGTTAAAAAGAATATTTTACGTTGCCTAGTGGAAAGAGATAATTATTTGGCTGTTTATAATTGTAAAACATCATTTCAAGAAATGATGAAATTTAAGCCCCACGGTTTTATGATTTCCAATGGCCCTGGAGACCCAAGCGTAATGCCTTACGCAGTAGAAACAGTTAAACAAATAGTAGAATCAGGAGTTCCCTTATTTGGCATTTGTCTAGGACATCAAATATTGGCAGAAAGTCAAGGCTTAGAAACATTTAAAATGCACAATGGACACAGAGGTTTAAATCATCCTGTTAAAAACCTAACTACAGGTTTGTGCGAAATTACTTCTCAAAACCATGGTTTTGCTGTGAAAGCAGACCAAGTAACAAACAATAATAATATAGAAGTAACCCATATAAACCTAAACGACAATACCATAGAAGGAATAAAGTTGAAAGATAGAAAGGCTTTTTCTGTG
>JANMIV010000406.1:0-1662 GCA_031375995.1 Bacteroidota bacterium | reverse complement strand
GGTACTCACTTTTGATAAAGGAGTAGCAGAAGATAAATCAGGCGAGCACCCCATGGTGCAAAAACGCACAGAAGCAAGGGGTAAAAGAAGAAACTACCAAGCAGAAAAATATAGAAAATGGGCTTTATTAGAGTGTTTGATAAATGAAGGGATGTGTCCGCTTACCATTGAAGAATTGAATGAGTGGCGACACTATACAAAAGGTTTTGGTCGAAGATATCCGCAGTCTGAACGTTTTATTCAATGGTTGCGTTTTGATTTTGATGGAGATGGTAAACCAGATTTTGAAAGACTGGGATATAGTAAGCATGAAAGTTATTACTTATTTAGGTCTTTAATTATAGATGAAACAAAAATTGAAATCTTTAAAAAAGAGCCACATATTATTGGTAGAGTTCTTTATCAATTGGTGCAAAGACGGGGTTATAATGATGGACAAAATATTGACGAGAATGAAAAAGATGAATTAAGTAAAACCATAAAAAAGGGTGGTGGAGAAAGCGGGGCTGTGGGGGCTGATGAAATAGAGCCATATATAGAAAAATATAAAACATTGGGAGCTGCACTATACCAAGTTCAAAAGCAACATAAAGTTCGTATTCGCAAAAGATATAATTTAAGAAGCCAATTTGATAAAGAACTTCAAACAATATGTAAAGTTCAAAGTATAGAGCATTTATATAAAGAATTATGGGGAGCTATTATTTGGCAGCGACCATTAAGAAGCCAAAAGGGATTGGTTGGGGTTTGTACTTTTGAAAAAAACAAAAGAAGATGCCCAATAAGCCATCCATTATATGAAGAATATAGGACTTGGATTTTTATAAATAATTTAAAGATAAAACCAATTATAAAGAATGATATTTCAATTAACACAATAGAGTTACAAGAAGCATTGCATAAAGTTGTTTATCCGCAATTTTTTAAGGCTGCGAGTGATTTTAAATTGTCGAGTATAATTAAAGAGTTAGAAAAAGTTGGTTTTGAAGTAACTGCTAAATTTCCAAAAGACACTAAAGTGATAAGTTTCTCTTTTTTGCAGGAAATGAAGGAAATATTTGGGGGTGATTGGGAACTTATTTTGGATTGGGAAAATGTACTTAACGAAGAAACAAAAACACATGCCTATAGTGTAGAAGATTTGTGGCATTTGCATTTTACTAAAACAACTAATAAGAAAACAGGCGAAGAGCCCTTTGATTTTTTAAAGAGATTTGCAATAGAGAAGTTGCATTTGGATGAAGAGAAAGCTGAAAAGTTTGCTAAAATACGGATACAGCAAGGTTATGCTACGCTTAGCGCATACGCAATAAGAAAAATATTGCCTTACCTACAACAAGGGTTTATTTATAGTGAAGCGGTATATTTAGCCAATTTAAACAAAGTTTTAGGTATAAAAAAACTCACTGAATTGGAAGTGGAGAGTTATTCGAAATATATAAGAGAAATAATAGTAAAATATAAATATGAGTTGGCCAGCTCCGCGATCATGTCCGTGTACGACACGTCAATGCACTGGCGCCCACATGCATACACCCCCCGCAGATACGCGCGCATCCGTGCGCCCGACACGCACGTTTAAAGGTGCAGGGCGGCATGCAGGTGCCCAAAGCACGCCAGGCACCACGACCATGGCTGTCAAAAGCGAGTGCACATTGAGCG
>JANMIV010000363.1:0-6748 GCA_031375995.1 Bacteroidota bacterium | reverse complement strand
GAAAAGCTCTTTCAGCACAAAATGCCTTTGGGCGAATTAATAGCTGTAGGAAGTGCCAAGTATAAAGTAATTGGCGTATTTAAGGAAAAAGGTTCTTCTATGGGTTTTGGGGGCGATAGAATGGTATTGGTGCCTATAAACAATGCTTACCAAGTTTTTACACAAAAAACCATGAGTGCGGTAGTAACAGTGGCTGTATCTCAGGTTACTGATATGGATTTAGCAGTAAACGAAGCCATCAGTGTTTTTAGACGTGTAAGAGGATTAAAAGCTACTGACGAAAATAATTTTGAAATAATGAAATCAGATAATGTAGCCAATAAAGTAATAAGCCAATTAAGCTTTATTACCATAGCTGCTACGGTAATTGGTTTTATTACTTTGCTAGGTGCCGCCATTGGCTTAATGAATATTATGTTGGTATCTGTAACCGAACGCACCAGAGAGATCGGTATTCGCAAATCATTGGGAGCTACACAAAATGCCATACGCAGACAATTTTTGATTGAAGCATTGGTAATTTGCCAAATGGGTGGTATTGGTGGTATTATTTTAGGTATTTTGGTAGGAAATATTGTTACCTCTTTTATTGGAGGCGGTTTTATAATTCCTTGGGCTTGGATAGCCTTGGGTATAGTGCTTTGTTTTATAGTTGGCATAGCATCGGGTTATTACCCAGCTAAAAAAGCCGGTCAGCTTGACCCTATTGAAGCTTTGCGCTTTGAATAAAACGAAAATAAGCTGTTAGTGCGGAATGCGGAGTGACAAAAATGCGAAGTAAAAATTCGCTATTGGGCATGGTCAGTGAATACACCAACTATAGGCAAATATTCTAGTTCCTTCAGTTAGTGAACTGACACAGTCGCTGCGTTGAGAATGACAAAAGTGTAACTTGTCATAATACGAAATAAAAACCATTATCTATTTTTCACATCCCTTTATCGTCATGCTGCAAGCATCCGTTAGTAAACGGACGCAGTCCTGCTTGGCTATGGAGTTATCTCGCTTAGGGAATACTGTTTCATATACTAGCAAGATTCCTACGGAATGACCACAATTTTATTCATTTTTTCACTCATTTCGCATTTTTGTCATTTCGCATTCCGCATTTTCCCCTCTCTACTCTTTTACTACTTTTATACTTTGGCTATTTAAGCCTTCTATACTTAGTAAATATACTCCATTGCTCAAACTTTCTATATTTACTTGGGTTTCTTCTGTGTTTAGTTTGCCACTCATTAAGGTTTGCCCTACCAAATTACTAATGCGGTATTCCCTACCTGCCAAGTGTTTGCTTTTATTGCTAATGGTAATAAGCGTTTTGCTCGGGTTGGGATATATACTTAACTCTTTATTGATGTCAATATTTTGTACGCTTACATTTTGTACGCTAATGTTTAAACTAGTGCTATCAAGGCAGGTATTGCTATCTGTTATTTGTGCAAATATTTTGGCGGCTCCTTTATTGGTAAACAATATGCTTACTGTTTTGCTGCCTTGTCCACTTTGTATGGTGCCATTGTTTACTGTCCAATTATAAGTAGTAGTATTAGGTTGGGCAGCTACACTGTAGTTAAATGCAACTCCTGGATTACTTGGAGTGGTACTACCTGTAATAGCACCTATAATTGGGCTTTTGCTAATAGCTATTGTAAATGGGTTATGCGCAATACTTGTATTGCCAGAACTGATAATTCTTATGCGATAATTACTGCTTGCTGGCAATCCGCTTGGTATTGTGATGGGCATTGTTCCTATTTTATTGCTATCTGCCTTGGTTCCAACTACTGTATTGTTGGTGAAATTACCTAAACTATCAGACAATAAGGCGGTATATACGTTAGTTCCCAAGGGTTCAAATGCGTTTGCTTTAAAAGAAATAGTAGCATTGCTTGTTGCATTATTACAAAACCTAATACGAGAGCTATTCTCAATAAAAATGGCACTAATACTATCCACCTTTATACTTATTCCCTCAATAACTGAAGTAGCAACTGGGCAAAACCTATCTTTTCCGTTTACGGTAAAAGTATGTGGTTGATTGCTTATTGCTGATAAAGGAGGTGTCCAGCAAAATTTAAAGCTATCTGCTTTAGGGCCATTCAGGGTTCTCTGCGAAACAATATAATTGGATACCCAAGTAGCATTTTGCATAGTACTGTCATACAAATTGGGGTTATTCCAGTTTAAATCGGTTGTATCTGCAATAACAGTTCCTGGAGTAAATTGGCTTTGGTCTTCCACTACTATATCTAAACAAATCTGCTGTCCAATTAAAGTGGAGAATTTATTGGTGTTTTGCAAATTTCCGTTGCGGTAAATTTTTATTTTCGGTGCTAAATTGGCACCACACAATATGGATTGTAGTTGCACATCGCGTCTGATAATACCTACATTGATAACATTATTTCCTACTTTTTTCCATTGTTTTACTTCAACTACCAAATTAGATACAAAAGAGCCAGTTGGTCTAAAAGATATATTGCCATTTATAGGATCCATGCGCAAACCCGCAGGAAAAGGAGCATTGGCATTGGGAGCCCCTAAATAGGGAAAAGGATAATTGGCATTAAATGGTGGATTCCAAGATACTGGTGCACCTTGTCCTTGGTATGGCTCTCCAAAACTATAGCTCAATGAATCACCATCAGGGTCTATAGCACCTACGTTATATACATAGTCAACCCCTGCACAAGCCACAATAACCGCTTCATTGGCAAACGTAGGGGCTGAATTGCAAGAAGACACACATCTATTTATAATACATTCTGTATAGAAATTACCTGGAGTAAACTGTGTAATGGCACCATTTCTGCAACAAATACTAAAACCCAACGCTACTTTACAGCAAGCAGAAGGTAATGCATTTAAATTAACATTTCCTTCAAATGTAAATAATTCTATACCTGGTGAAAATGTGCCTGCATTGCGTGTATTGCAATTGGTGCATATTGTTTTTGCTTGCACGCAAGTTTGAACTATATCATACCCATTGACACCTGAAATAGCAGAAAGGGTATAATTGCCAAAACTTTGCCCTGCAAATGGTGAATCAACCCCCAATATGGTAGTGCTGAAACCGGCAGTAACAGTAGTACAAGCAGTAGTAGAGCCATTGGGTATGGGATTCTGACAATTTTGACAAAAATTAATACCTTGACAATCTCTATACACTTTGAGTGTTACTTTATATACACCAGGAGTAGCTGTACACTTATAGCTTACATCAGAACCTACTACATGACTGGCTTCTAATATGCTGCTTATTAGCAGAAATAGGATAAGAATGATACCGTTTTTCATAACTTTAAATAATTACTTAATTACAAACAACCATAAAACTTTTTTTGGTCAATTAAAAGTCAAAAAAAATAGGAGAAAGGTTGTAATACTAAAATATATGGGGTATATTTTAAAATACCTCTATTTATTCCATAAAAAACATCAACTCTTAGTTTAAAAGAATGGCGTTTATTTAAGGTAGGTGAAAAAACCAACCTTAGGCAAATGGTATTACACCGAATTGCCATGGGCAAACAGGACGAAACCAAACAAAAAAGCATCAAGGAAATAATAAGCACACTGGCTGCCCAAAAAACAAAGTCCAAATAATTTTAGCTAAACAAGTGTAAGAGTCTATTATTTTTTCATCCCTCATTTTAGCATTCCATTTTAGCTGAGCCAAAAAATTTTGTATTATTGCCTGTGCTTGCTAATTATGCAGTACACGGAATATGAAACCCGCAACCCAATTCATCAGCAGGCATAAAGAATTTATAAGTTATGGCATTTCCATGGCTTTGGTATTGTTTTTACTCCAATGGCTCGAAGCCCATTTTATTGTTTTTAATTACCGCCTCGATTTTTTTATAGGTTCCATTGCCATTGTGTTTACCGTTTTGGGTATTTGGTTGGCGCTTAAATTGGTAAAACCAAAAGTAGAAACCCGCATTATAGAAAAGGAAATATATATTGAAAGTACCCCTCCAACAGCCATTAACCAAACAGAAATAGCAAACCTCGGCATCAGCAAGCGCGAGTTAGATGTATTGCAATTAATGGCAACTGGATTAAGCAATGAGGAGATTGCCGAGCAATTATTTATAAGTTTGAATACGGTAAAAACACATTCATCCAATATATTTTTAAAATTAGAGGTAAAAAGACGAACACAAGCAGTAGAAAAAGCCAAACGATTGAATATCATAAATTAACAACACTGCTACTTTAGTATGAAAAGTAAAAGTAGTAGCAAAATCACCCGAAAGTATGAAGACAAAATAGGGAACGGAAGCTAGTTTTGTGGCCTATTAATTATTTAAAACAAAACATTATGAAAAGAAACAGTTTAGTATTCGGAGCCATTGCAGGGGCAATTATTAGCATCTTTATGGGTATTTCTATGGCATTGATGTCGTGCGGCAGTGGCGATGCAGATGGAGGAACCACCAGTATGGTTATTGGCTTTAGTGCCATGGTCGTAGCCTTCTCCTTTATATTTATAGGCATTAAAAATTTCCGCGATAAACAAAATGGCGGCACTTTAACCTTTGGTAAAGGTTTTTTATTGGGCTTGTTTATCAGCTTAATTGCCTCTACCATGTATGTAATAACTTGGGGAGTAGAATTCCATTTCTTTCTGCCCGATTTTATTGATAATTACGCTGCCATGCAGGTTAAACAAATAAAGGCAAGCGGTTTATCAGGCACTGCACTTGACGAAGCACTGAAAGACATAGAAAGCACCAATTTCAATTACAAAAACAATGTCTTTTTCTTTGCTATGTACACCTATGCAGAAATACTGCCAGTAGGTATTATCATTACCTTAATCAGCGCCTTTATTTTAAAAAGAAAAACTGCTGTGGCAACAGCCTAATCCTGATAGCTATAGGGACTAAATAATTACTACCATGGAAGAACAAAACAAGGATACAACGCCTAAAGTAACTGGCATTGGAGGCATTTTCTTTTTTAGCGAAAACCCCAAAGAAACAAGTGCCTAGTATAAGGCTCATTTAGGATTTGATACCAATGACTATGGTTCTACTTTTGAGTTTAGAAACATAGATAGACCAGAAGAAATTAACCAATTGCAATGGAGTCCGTTTAAAACAGGCAGCGAATATTTTGCCCCTTCTAAAAAGGAGTTTATGATTAACTACCATGTGCAGCATATAGAAGAGCTGGTTAAAAACCTGAAAGAAAAAGGTGTAACCGTATTGGACGATATAGCCACTTACGAGTACGGCAAGTTTGTACATATTATGGACCCCGAAGGCAACAAAATAGAATTGTGGGAGCCAACTAGGCAATTATAGACTTGTGTTTTTCTTACTACTTGTAATTAGCAATACTTTCAAAATGTCATTATGTATATAAAAGTGTTTGTCCTACATAAGCATTCTTTTTGTAGGACAAATACTCTTTTTTCACATTACTAAAAGTAAGTTGCGGTTGATTTTAAAAGGATTTTGTGCTCCAACTATATATAGTATAGTAAAAAAGACAGTAAATACTGACTATGTATAATTCATTTCATTATTATTGTATATATTTATAAGTTAACAACAATTATGATACTGGATTACTCTAACAATTTTATTGAATCTTTTGACGAAGTCCACGAAGACTTTTTAAATTCAGTATATTTTTTAGCAGATAAGCGTTTCTTTAAGAAAGGAACAAGTAAATGTAAATTTTGTAAATCACAACTGGATATTCCGCACAAACTGATTGAACAAAATAGTGGCGCATTTGATAACATTGAAGTTGTTTATGATTGCTTACATTGTGGCTGGTGGTATTACAGTTATGACGAGTCAATGTATGTCGGAGAAGGAGGTTTCTATCAAACAGGTACATATTTATGGGGTCTTTTAAGGAAATACTCAGAGAAGGCAAAGGACTTGCCATTGACAACTTTAAGAAACGAACTTAAAAAGAAACCTGAGATAATTTATCAACTTCACCCAACAAAATTTGAAGAACTTGTTGGCTCGGTTTTTAGAGACTTTTACAATTGTGAAGTGAAACATGTTGGTAAGACGAATGATGGTGGAATTGATCTGATTCTCGTGCGTTCAGACAGTGATACAATTATTCAGGTCAAGCGTAGAGAAAAACCCAATTCAACCGAAGGTGTTTCTGTAATAAGGGAACTAATTGGGACAATTCAATTATCAGAAAAAAGAAATGGAATATTTGTGACTAGTGCAGAGAAATTCTCAACACAAGCGACCAAAACATCCGAGAAGGCAAAGAAATTAAATCTTGTAGACAAATTGGAATTAATTGATTACAATCGTTTCATTGACATGATGGGATTAGTTTCAAGTAAGATTGAACGACCGTGGACAAATTTAATATCCGCTAGATAATGAATTACCGATATCTTCACTACTTGAAGAATTTGAAACAGAATAACATATGGTGACACGAAATAGAAATTGCCAATAACATAGCCTAACAATGAGTGAAACAACCTTTAATGTAACATTAACTAAAAACCAACCTCAAGAAGATGCTATGTTATATCGCTATGTTACGATTGACAAGCTTTTTGATTTTTTACTTAATGAGCGCCTGCCCTTAGTAAGATTAAATATATTTGAAGATAGACTAGAGGGTGTGGACCTTAATAATCTTATATTAAACTATGTAAGTGATGAGTTTGCTAAAAATGCTTACAAATATCTTGGTGAATCTTTAAGATATATTACTACGAATGTTAATCCCATTAAACGAA
>JANMIV010000317.1:0-11387 GCA_031375995.1 Bacteroidota bacterium | reverse complement strand
CTCGTGGTAAATCATATCGCTAATTGGTTGCTCTCCAGCAGAGCCAATTTGTTTTTCTGACCTACGCCCTAATTTTATAATTTAATTTTATGAAAAACACCAACTATTTTTTGCACCATTACCTTTAGCAGATAAATAGATTTTTTGAAAATGGATTTGTGTTTAAAACTAATAATTAAACTCCCCGTGCGCTGTTTTTATATATAGCTCATTCTTATCAGCAGCTTCTACATGGCCTATTATTTGAGCTTCAATATTAAAAGTATGTGCTAAAGCAATCAATTGCTGGGCAGTATTTTCGTCAGTATAAAACTCCAATAAATTACCCATATTGAATACTTTGTACATTTCATGCCACTCACTATTGCTTTGGTTTTGAATCATGCTAAATAATGGTGGTGTTTTAAACAAGTTGTCTTTTATAATGCGTAAATTCTTTACAAAATGGAGTACTTTGGTTTGTCCGCCTCCTGTGCAATGCACCATTCCATCAATTTTTTCAAAATGGGTATCAAGAATGGCTTTAATAATAGGGCTAAAAGTACGCGTAGGAGAAAGAATCATTTTACCTACATTCAGTGGGTTATTGGCAATTTGCTCGCTTAGTTTTAAACCACCTGTATATACTAAATCATCAGGTACTTGTGGGTCAAAACTTTCGGCATAAGTTTTATAAAACGATGAAAGCACATCATGCCTCGCCATAGTTAAGCCATTACTGCCCATTCCGGCATTGTATTCTTTTTCATAAGTGGTTTGTCCGTAACTAGCAAACCCCACTATTACGTTTCCAGGTTTAATTTTGTGGTTGGAAATAACTTTGCTTTTTTCAATTCGCGCTGTTACTGTAGAATCAACAATAATGGTACGAACCAAATCGCCTACATCTGCCGTTTCGCCTCCAGTAGAATGAATGTTGATGCCATGAGATTGCAGCATAGCAACAAATTCCTCTGTACCCTCAATAATAGCTTGAATTACTTCACCTGGAATTAAGTTTTTATTACGGCCAATGGTTGATGATAAAACGATTTTATCATAAGCACCTACGCAAAGTAAATCGTTCAAATTCATTACAATAGCATCTTGTGCAATGCCTTTCCAAACCGATAAATCGCCCGTTTCTTTCCAATATAAGTAGGCTAAACTTGATTTAGTGCCTGCACCATCAGCGTGCATAATATTGCAAAAACGCTCATCGCCACCCAAATAATCAGGGACTATTTTGCAGAAGGCTTGCGGAAAAAGGCCTTTATCTAAGTTTTTAATGGCAGCGTGTACATCTTCTTTTTGCGATGAAACGCCCCGTTTCATGTATTTATCGTTGGTCATTGAGCGTAAATTTATTGGAATAGTTTCCGAGCAACGAAGATGACTAAATTATTTTATTAAATAAATAGGAAAAGGAAAATCAGGTTTTGGCTAAGCAATAATGGTTGTTATTCAGTTTTTAGAATTTTTATACTTTTAGAAGAATCCGTTTTAAAATCAGGCGCAACCAATCCCATAGTATGCAATGCTGTTTTTTCAAGTAAAAGAGAATCTTTGGCAGGCATTTTTTTTGTTAGTGTTACTTTACCCATCGTCATGCTTGAAACAATAGTATCACCCATTAGTTCTTTAGGCTCAGGAAGGGCAACCTCACCTTGAGTTACAAGGTATTGAGTAGGCAAAGGTTTATTCTCTGTCGTTATTTGCTCAACGGATATTTTGTTTACGGTATCAATTTTTAAGCTATCCACTATTTCTATTTTTCCTAGTACAGCATCATTGCCATCATTGTCTGTACAACTAAAAAGGGTTGTTCCAAAAACAATCAGTAAAGCAAAAGCAAATTTTCTGCTTGCTGGTATGTAATTAAATACAGAACTCGGAATTTCAATATTGATTGTTGCCAATTGCTCGTTTTTAAACCTACCACATACTTTTTGCCCATAATGTTTGGTAAAATAGTTTTGAATATCTTCAGAAGAAAAGTTGGTAAAATCAACTACTGTTTTTTGACAACTGCCGCAAAAGCGGCCTTTTTTGTTGGTAGTCATTGCGTTCCAGTTTTCATGGCAAGGTGATGGGATGTGAATTTTCATGGTTTTTAGTTTTTATTTACACCAAGGATGCAAAGCCCTCACTTTTTCCATAAATAAAATTGTTAAGTATTTTGAACCTTCGCTTTTCTTAAATGTATAATAGCATAAAAAACCAATAACTATGAAGAATAAAAGGATTGTTTTTACTGTTTTTGTTTTAACCCTGATGCAAATAACAAAAGCCCAAACGCCAGAGCCTATACGCAGTTTTGCTACTGATTTAAAACCCGTGGCTTGGTATGCAGAACAAGTGAAGGCTTGGAAATCTGAATTGGATAAAAACTCAAAAAATGCGTTTGCTTGGTATAATTATTATAGGGTTACCCGCAATTTATCTAAGTTAGATACTACCGATAAACGGAATTATGAAGAAAAAGGGAGAGATGAAAGGAAAATAGTAGAAGATATGGGTAAAGCCGTGCCAGAGTCTTTTGAATACAACTTATGTAAATGGATGGTACATGGTAGTAATATGGAATATCTGCCATATTTAAAAAAAGCCGCTGAATTAGGAGAAAATAGAGAAGAAATAGTTTCTGACATGATTAATTGGGGCGAATTAGACCGAGATTTAAGCAAAAGAAACAAGTTTGCCAAAAAATGGTATGAATCTAATCTTGCTTCACCGGGTTTGCTTAACTATAATTACAATGTAATAATTGGATTAAAACCCAATGCTATTGTTTTAACTTGTGGCGATAATGATACTTACCCTATTTGGCAGTTACAATCGCAGGGAATACGCAAAGATGTGTCCGTGCTTAATTTAAGCTTACTAAATATAGATACGTATAGAAGTAAAATTTTTAAAGAATTAGGCATTCCAAAGTGGGATACAACCAAACATACTGGAAAATCAATAAATGATCACAACCCATTTTATGCAGAAATAATTAAACATATTGCATCTAATACCCTTAAACTTCCTGTTTATATAGCTTTAACAACAGGAACTCAATATACTGAATTTGTAGAAGATAAATTATATTTAACAGGTTTGTCGTATGAGTACAGCGATAAAAGCATAGATAACTTAGGGGTACTTAAAAACAACTTTGAGCATTGCTTTGCCTTAGATTATTTAGATAAACATTTTTATAAAGATATTTCAGCCTATTATGCAGAGAGAATTAATCAAAACTATATAGTGCCCATGCTCAAACTGTTTGATCATTACAAAGAGTCGGGCGATAAGCAAAAGCAAGAGTGGATAAAAAGTAAAATTTTACTTTTGGCCAAACACAGTGATAATGAGGCACAAATAAAAACAATGGTTGAGTAGAGTGGGTATAACACTTTTTAAACAAGCGTTTGAGCACAAAACCGATGAGGAATTAATGGTTTTTGTAACTAAAAACGGCACGGAAAAGGCTTTTGAAGAGCTGTATAATAGGTATGCAAAAAAATTGCTGTGGTTTAGTTTGCGTTTGGTTAATGATAAGGAACTAGCAGCAGATATAGTGCAGGATACCTTTATAAAAATAATAGACAAGCCAGCCGCATTTGATAGCACTCAAAAATTTTCGACATGGATTTATACCTTGGTAAATAATGCCAGTTTAAACGTCATAAAAAACAAAGAAAATAGAGGAAGGTTATTGGAGGAGAACTATTTTCAAGTAAACACAAGCCACTTAACTAGCACCATAGATGCTAAAAAGATACAACAAAAGATAAACAGTTTATACAAAGTGCTGAGTCAGCAAGAGCAAGCTGTTTTTGTTTTGCGTTTTGAGCATAATCTAAATATAAAAGAAATAGCCAAGATTATTGAAATTCCAGAGGGAACAGTAAAGTCATGCTTGTATTATTTACTCAAAAAAATGTCGCAACAATTAAAGGCATTTCAAACCACCGATTAACATGGAAAATATACCAAATATTATTTTTGAATTATTGGCACAAAAGCCATTTAACCAATTAAGCGAACAAGAAAGGGAGCAAGTACTTCCTTATTTAGATGCTTTGGCTTACGAAGAATTAAGGAGTGCTACTTTGCTTGGAAAGGCTATGCAATTGAACCAAGATAATTGGAGCAGTAATGCGCAACAAAAAGCGCAATTAATGGAGCGTTTGAAACAAAAGGGTGTATGGTATAATAAGCAGATTCCTTTATGGAAAGTTGCTGCATTGTTTTTATCCTTTATGGGTCTTTTATATCTATCTTTTTTTATGCGGAAACCAGTATCTTCCGGTTCTTTTTTAGCACAAATAGATACGGTATATATAGAAAGAAATATACCAACCGAAAAAATATACGATACCATTTACCTAAGCGTAAAAACCAAAGACCACAGCCAATCTAAAACAATTGGAAAACAGGATGAGAGATTAGAAAATAGAGATAGTTTCCCAATAAGTGTGCCTTCACAAATGGGCTTGAATACGCTGTCAGTTACTGATTACAATAAATCCATCAATAGTAAAACAGGAAAAAGCATTAAAGACGATTCTTTGGTAAGCACCATAGGTTTTGTAACCTTATAATAAAGCAAGTTGTTTGAAAAGATTATTGGGGCGAAATAATACCTTATGTCAATTAAGCATATTTAAATCGAAGTTGGCTAAGCTGCTCAATTGGTGATTGGCTAGCTTCCAATAGGCTTCGTGTTGTTTTTCTGCTTCGGGCACTACTATACATTGCATACGGGCTGCTTTAGCGGCTATCATACCATTTACAGAGTCTTCAAAAATCAAGCATTCAGTGGGCAATACATTTAGCTGTTTGGCAGTGGTTAAAAATACACTGGGGTGCGGTTTTCCATAAGGTTCAAATTCGGCACTTACCAATAAATCAAAGTATTGGCGTATGTTTAACTTGTCAACTACTACATCAATTAATGACATAGCACTGGAAGACGCCAAAGCAATTTTAAAGCCATTGGTTTTGCAAAGTTCCAAGGTTTGTATAACACCTGGCAGGGCATTGGCATTTTCCTGAATAAGTTGTTTTACGGTGGATAGCACATCTGCTTCTACGGCTTCAAAATTTTTTTCGCCCCAAGCTTGGTAGTTATACCAATGCTCCACTACTTCACTCAATCTAAAACCCATTACTTGGCGCAGTAGCTCATCATCTAGTTGCAAACCCAATTTACCAAAACATATTTTTTCGGCTATTTTCCAATATGGTTCGGAATCGACCAAAAGGCCGTCCATGTCAAAAATAATTGCTTTTACCATGTTTAAATCAATTAGTAACCTAATAATTTAAGCATGCTCTCGGCTGTTTGTTGTTCTGCAAATACTTCGTATTTTAAGGTGCCGTCTTCGTTTTTATCTATAATAATGTGTTTGGGAGCCGGAATTAAACAATGTTGAATTCCACCATAACCGCCTAAACTTTCTTGGTAAGCACCCGTATGGAAAAAGCCCATTACCAAAGGTTCTCCTTCGCCTGTTTTTGGCATAAATACTTGGTTGGTATTGGTATCGCTATTGTAAAAATCTTGGCTATCGCAGGTTAAGCCTCCTAAATTGATGCGTTGGAACTCGTTTTCCCAATTGTTTACTGCCAAAAGAATAAACTTTTGTCCAATTCCCCATGTATCTGGCAGGGTTGTTATAAATGAGCTATCTATCATCAACCACTTTTCTTTATCGTTTTGCTCTTTTTCGCCAATAATAGAATACAAAATACCGCCACTTTCGCCAACGGTAAACGAGCCAAATTCGGTAAAAATATTAGGTACTTCTATGTTTCTGCTATCGCAAATGGTTTTAATATAAAACACAATTTGGTCTATCATGTATTCATAGTCGTACTCTACACCTAGTGAAGTATAAATAGGCATTCCTCCACCAATGTCTATGGTGTCAAGCTCAGGGCAAGCCTCTTTCAAATCGCAATATACATGCACCAAACGGGTTAGCTCACTCCAGTAATAAGTGGTGTCTTTTATACCAGAGTTTACAAAGAAATGAACCATTTTTAGCTTAAACAATTCATTGTTGTGAATTTTGGAGTGGTATAAATCAACCACTTTTTTATAGCTCATACCAAGGCGCGAGGTATAAACAGAAAAATTAGGCTCTTCTTCCGTAGCTATGCGTATGCCTATTTTAGTAGTATTGGTGGTTTTGCTGGCTAGTAAATCAAACTCCTCCACATTGTCGAGCACACAAATTAGGTTTTCAAAGCCCTTATTCACCATATTGGCCATATTATTGGCATAAGGCTCGTTTTTAAAACCATTGCAAATAATGTATTTATCGCTTGCAAACTTACCTTCAGCGTGCAGTTTACTCAGAATTTCTAAGTCAAAAGCCGATGAAGTTTCAATATCAACATTGTTTTTAAGGGCTTCGTTCAGCACAAAACTAAAATGAGAACTTTTGGTACAGTAGCAATAAAAATACTTGCCCCCATAATTGTGTTTTTGGATGGCTTTATTGAAAAGAGCAGTTGCTTTTTGAATTTGGCTGCCTATTTTGGGTAAATAGCTAAATTTTAGCGGGGTGCCATATTCCTTTACCAAAGCCATTAAATCTATCCCATTAAAATGTAAATGGTTATCCATTACCTCAAAACCATGGCGAGGGAAAAAGAATGTTTGGTGAATTAAGTCGGTGTACCTGTTCCTAAGTTGTGCTGTCAATGCTTTAAATGAGTTATTTGGTTTGCGAATGCAATTTTACACAAACCCAAAGGTTTTTTTGTATGATTTTTCTGTGAAGTTTTGGGAGAGCCACAGATTGCACAGATTTTTGCTGGAATTGCACTAAAGTTGACTAAACTGAGTCCAATTAGAATCAGTCATGCAGCGCATCTCCTTTCCTTGGCAACTATTAATTGCTATTTAAAGTTTAAGGCCACAGATTGCACAGATTTTTACTGGAATTGTACTAAAGTTGATTAACCTGAGTCAGATTAGAATCAGTCATGCAGCGCATCTCCTTTCCTTGGCAATGATTAATAGCTATTCCATAAAAGGTATTTCTACTGTATGAGCAAAGGATATTTATACCAATAACTTTTAAAGAACAGCCTTTTGTTGTAGGAATAAGAGTATATGGAAGAGGGCTTTGCTGCTCAATACATAATCATATAGAAAATGCTATCCGATGTTTTAAAATAGGAAGAATTTTATTAAAATTGAATAGAATATTTTAAATAAGATGTCAGATACATTTAAAAATAAATACAGAAAGTCATCTGTTAGGTGGCAAGATTGGGATTACAGAACAAATGCAGCTTATTTTATAACTATTTGCACCAAAAACAGGGCACATTATTTTGGAGAAATAAATAAAGGAGCTATGCAATTATCGCATGTTGGTATTTTGGCTGATGTATTTTGGCATGAAATAAAAAATCACGCTGACAATGTAATTTTAGATGCCTTTATAGTAATGCCTAATCATATTCATGGTATAATTATTTTAGACGCTAAAGAAAAGGATATTGTGATAGATTCCCTAGCCAACGCAGTAGTGACAAGGCATGCCTTGTCACTACCAAATTCACAAACCACCAAATCCATTGGGCAAAACAGATTTCAAAACCAAGGTAAAAATAGTATTTCGTCTATTATTGGCTCATACAAAGCAGCAGTTACCAAACATGCCAATAGATTAGGTTATGAATTTGCTTGGCAAACCCGTTTTCACGACCATGTTATTAGAGATGAAAAATCGTACCAACGCATTGCAGATTATATTAATTCAAATGCAATGAACTGGAAGGACGATAAATTCTGTAATTAACCTAGGCTAAAATAATACCACCAATTGGCACAGACAAGGCATGCCTTGTCTCCCAACAGAAACAATAAAACCAACAACAATTACCCATTTAATAGGGAAACAAGGGAGGTCTTGTCTGTACGTAATTTTACGTGCATCTTTGCGCCTGTATGCAATACGAAAAAATAATTTTAAAAAGTGGAAGAGAGCGTTCTTTATTAAATAGACATCCTTGGGTATTTAGTGGTGGAGTAAAACAAATGCCAAAAGCCCCCAATGGCTCCATAGTGGAGGTAAGAACCAATGCAGATGAATTAATGGGTTACGGTTTTTTTGCGCCCAATAGCCAAATTATGTGCCGCCTTTTTGAGTTTACCAGCCAACCGATGCTCATAGATGAAGCGTATTGGAAAAACAAAATAAGCCATGCATACCATTACAGAAAACAATTTATACAGGCAGATACCACCAATATATACCGTTTAATACATGCCGAAGGCGATTTTTTCCCAGGTATTATTATAGATATTTATAACCAAGCCGCTGTTTGCCAAATACTGGTAAAAGGAGTGGAGTTAATTAGCCAATATGTGTTTGAAGCCCTGCATAGTTTGGGTTTTAAGCATATTTACCTAAAAACCAAACAAAGCACCCAATTATTGGAGAATGTAACAGATGGAAACCGTTGGGTAAACGATGCCGCTTTGCCTATGCCTATAGAAGGAAAAGAATATGGACTAAAATTCAATATAGATGTAGAAACAGGTCAGAAAACAGGCTTTTTTATTGACCAACGGGAAAACCGCAAACTGTTAGGGGAATTAAGCAAAGACAAAACCATTTTAAATACCTTTAGTTATTCAGGTGGGTTTAGTTTGTTTGCTTTGCAAAATGGAGCAGCTTGGGTTGACTCTGTAGATAGCAGTAAGGATGCCATTGAACTCTGCAACCAAAATGTAGCCTTAAATGGTTTAAGCAACCATGAGGGTATAGCAGCAGATTGTTTTGATTACTTAAAACAATGCGAAAAACAGTATGATATTATAGTGCTTGATCCTCCTGCATTTGCCAAACATTCCAGAGCAGTAGCCAATGCCTCACGCGGCTACCAAAGTTTAAACAAACTGGGTATAGAAAAGATAAAACCAAACGGACTTATTTTTACCTTTAGTTGCAGCCAGCATATAGATAAAGACCTGTTCCGTAAAATTGTTTTTAGCGCTGCTGCTGAAACCAAACGCAATGTGCGCATAGTGCGCCAACTAAGCCAACCAGAAGACCATCCCATTAATATTTACCACCCCGAAGGAGAGTATTTAAAAGGCTTGTTATTGCATGTGGAGTAGCTATTCCCACCTTTTTTCATTGCCATGTTCTTTCATGTATTCATTATACTTAGCTGGACAATGCACTTTGGCAAACTGAAGCAATTCTTTTCGCAGTTTTTTGGCATTTTTAGTTAATCGTCCTCCTAATTCTCCATTTTCAGTTTCATATAACAACAAATTTCTTATTTTCAAATTCAAATATTTATCTCTCAAAAGTTCTTTTCTTTCAGCTATAAAAATAATGAAATTAGAAGGGGATATTTTTATTTCTTGGTTATTATATGCTAAATGGAGATAAAAGGTTCCATAAAAGTCCGTATTTTTTTCGATAGTAACATTTCTAAAATCTGCATCGCTTAAATATGCTGCTTTGAGCTTGGTTCCCTTTAGGATAGCTCCTTGTAGGTCAGCATCACTTAAATTAGCTCCTTGTAGTTTAGCACCACTTAAATCAGCTCCTTGTAGGTCGGCACCACTTAAATTAGCTCCTTGCAGTTCAGCATGACTTAAAGTATTTCCTTGTATTTCGGCAGTGTTTAAATTAGCTCCTTGTAGGTCAGCATAACGTAAATTGACTCCATGTAGGTTAGTTTCACTTAAATTAACTCCTTGTAGTATAGTAGTCTTTAAATTAGCCCCTTGTAGGTTAGCATAACGTAAATCAGCCCCTTGTAGGTCAGCATCTTGTAAGCTAGCCCTTTGTAGGTTAGCACTACTTAATTGCCCCCACTGTAGTTGAGCATAATCTAAATTAGCTCTTTGTAAATTAGCACCACTTAAATCAGCTCCTTGTAGTTTAGCATAGGTTAAATCAGCTAATTTAAGATCAGCACCACTTAAATCAGCTCCTCGCAGATTAGCAATGCTTAAATCACCTCCTCGTAAATTAGCATTACTTAAATTAGCTCCCTGTAGGTCAGTAAAACCTAAATTAGCTCCTTGTAGTTTGGCGTAACTTAAATCAACTCCCTGTAGTTGAGCAAAACTTAAATTAACATTTTGCATATTTGCACCTGATATATTAGCATTTTGTAACTGGCTACTTGATAAAATGGCGCCATTCATTGTGGATCCTACTAATTTAGTTTTTTTTAATAAAGCGACAAATAAATTAGCCATGTCTAGATGAATAGAATCCATATTAGCTTGGTTAAAATTACTATTCAAACAAGTGCTATAATCCATTTTAGCTCCTTCCAAATGGGCATTGTATAATTTGCTATCACTCAAATCGCAATAGCGTAAACAACGCTTTCTTAAATAAAGCCCTTCGGCATATAACATACGTAATTTTTCAATATAAGCTTCGGCAGAATCACTAGTATTGTAGGTATTGATACGTTCAATAGGGTCATTATTAAAGAGATTGGCTTCTTTTACTACAATATTGGGCTTGTATGCATAATGCCTTATCATAAATTGATAAGATTTCATTTTTTCTAATTCAACAACTTCTATTTGTTCTATTGTGATAAAATATAGTCTTACTGTTTTGTATTTGGTATTGTCAGTAATAAATTTTACTAAACTTAGATTGATACTTCCATGTAATACAGGTAATAAAAATAAAACCAATAGTGTAATATGGCTTATAAAACTACTTTGTGGTTCTGGGAAGAAATTTACTTTTTTGCGTATAAAGTGGGGTATCCATCGGTAAAAGGAAAGTAAACCATCTTGCCAATTGAGTAAAAACACATCGGCCGTATCGCCTTTGTAACTATTGTTATTGAATATTTTTGGGCGGTAGTAAAAAACCAAAATAGCATCGGTGCAGAAATAGGCAAAGTGAGTAAGGGTATAGTTAAAATCCTGGTAATCTGAAAAGCGCAATTGAATATAATGAAGCAAAGCCATAGGCAGAAAAAAGCTAACCAGTTCTACCAGCACCCGCATGAGCCAATAACTTAAACTATCGCCCTTGCGCACCAATACGTAATTGAGTAAAAAAGGGTGTGAAAACGTGTCTGCCGTTTTTCTTTCTTCATCTGTTAGGTTATCATACCAATGGAAATAGGTTTTGCTGTGTTCAAAAAAATTGATGAGTATGTTTAAGTGTATACCTATGAGTATAGCAGGTATAGTTAAGAAATAGGGAATCAAAGGTAATTCTACATTGATAATGGGTATTTTAATCAGCTCCTTCGAAATCAGAAGCATTTTATCGGTAGTAGAAAAAATAGTGGTCGCTATAAACAATACAATGGTAATAAAACCCAAGCCTAAGTTTCTGTTTAGGTTAGACGAGGTGTCTAGTAAGTCTTTTAGCTTGTCTTTTTCCGCTGCT
>JANMIV010000399.1:0-8806 GCA_031375995.1 Bacteroidota bacterium | reverse complement strand
TGCTCAATTGCCAACCTTGTGCGCCAGCTATTGGTTTAAACCCTTTTTTCATTTGAAAACGTTCCCCTTCATCATGTCCCCACCAACCTGCGAATCTATCCAATTCAGCATGTGCATGGTTTTCATGCACAAACACACCACTTGTACCACCTGGGCCTGAGTTTAAATATTTATAAGTACACCAAACAGCAAAATCTACTTTCCAATCGTGCAATTGCAAATGCAAATTACCCGCAGCATGTGCTAAATCGAAACCCGCATAAGCACCCACTTGATGCGCTGCCTCTGTAATGGCTTTCATGTTAAAAGCTTGTCCGGTATAGTAGTTTACTCCTCCAAGCATTACCAAAGCCAAACTATCTGCATTTGCAGCAATTGTTTCTAAAATATCTTCTGTACGTAAAGTATATTCTCCTTCTCTTGGTTTTAACTCAATAATGGCTTCGTCTGGATTTAAACCATGAAACTTTACTTGGGTTTCCATGGCATATAAATCACTTGGAAAGGCAGCAGCTTCCATTATAATTTTATAACGGCTAGCATTGGGCTTGTAAAAACTTACCATCATTAAATGCAAGTTCACGGTTAAGTTATTCATTATTACCACCTCACTTGGCAAAGCACCCACTACTTTAGCCGCATTCTCTGTTAAAAAATGGTGGTAAGCAAACCAAGGATTTTTTGCTTCAAAATGTCCTTCTACACCGTATTTGGCCCAATCATTCAGTTCTTGCTCTACAGCAGCCCGAGCTGACTTAGGTTGTAAACCCAATGAATTGCCACACAAATAAACAATGTGCTTATTATTGTTATGGAGTAAATGAAACTGGTTTCTGAAATCTGCTAAAATATCTTTAGCATCTAATTGCTTGGCAAAATTTAAAGTATTCTCAAATTGCATGAGGCAATAATAGTAAATGATTTTATCTGCCAATAAAAAAATTATTGCGGATAGCTTGTTACGCGCAAAAAATTGCCGTTTCGAGTGACAAAATATTGTCTTAATGGCCTATCTGCTGGGCCTTTATTTACGGTACCCGTAGTGATAAAAAATTCACTGGCACAGCATCTATTGTTGCCTTGGCCGCATTGTAGATTGGCATTGTTACTGCTCACAAATATTCTGCTACAAGCACTATCTACTTTGTAAGGACATGCCCTATCAAAGGCAATAAAATTGTCGAAATTGTTGTAAACTATTATTCCTTTATAACCAACTCCCTGTCCATCTCGGTACACAAACCCACCTGGGTTTTGCAAGGCAGCCGCATCAGGCAAAATTAAATTAATGTTTATGTCAAAATTAACTGGCGGGAAGAAATCATTGTTTTGGTTTGTGCTATTATCCTTACTGCACGATAAAGTAAAAACAAGGAAACTAAATAATAGAATTGTTTTATTGATGTACATAATTACTATTTAAGCCAAGCTATGAAAAATGGCAAACGATTTATTTTTAGTTTAAAATAGGGTTTGTTAAAGGCACCAAATGATTTATAAAACCTTTCAATACCTTCTTTTTCAGAGCCTTCAAAGTCTAATAAGCGGTTTGTGCCAATTAATTGACTAATAACTGAATCCATTAAAAAGTGCATGGCTCCATTTTGCTTTCCTTCTTCGTTAGCAGTACCCAAATGGTAAATAATTCTATCTGCCTTTACTAAAAAAACAGCACTGGCTAACAAACCTTTTTGCTTGGAAAAAACGCCAAAAGACAATAAATAGTTTTGTTTCTTACAAATTTTATAGACCCTTTTTACGGTTTTGTAATCTTTGGTTTTTACTCCTTTTGTGTCTTTACCCTTGTGTTTTGCATAAAAATCAACTACTTGCTTATGGGGTATAACTTGTATATACAAACCCGCTTGTTTTGCCTTTTTTATGTTTCTTTTTGCTTGGTCTTTATACGCAGAGTAAATTTCTTTGTAATCATTATCAATTGGCAGTATATAATTTTTACGGGCAACTAGTGGAAAGGCGGTATTGTCGTTCTCTTCATTTAAGTGAATGTCAATGTATTTGAACTTAGCGGGCAATACCATTAAGAAAGTCCTTGTTAATTCCGACTGATTCTCAAAACGGCTAAACACACCTAGTTGTTGTGTAAAGAACGGTTGGTGCAAATAATTAAAATAGAACTTTTTTTTGCATGTTAAAGGCATTACTGCCTCATAATCTCCATACACCAAAGCTTCCCAATTGGGGCTAACTACATCTAAAAACCAACTGTAAGCGTAAATAAATGAATTGCTGGCTTTTTCAATGCATAAATCCCACTTTGTTTTATCTATTTCAGTATGTGTTAAATGTTTAATCAATGCTGTTTTTATTGTACAAAAGTAAAATAAACTAGTAAACAATTGGCTTTTTTTACCCAATCCTGCAATTCCATTCAATAAATAGCTGTTTAGAAATACATTTTACAGACAATGATGCCCGATATAACGCATACTAAATCTACCAATAACATAATTCCCAATGTATAGCGTGCATTTTTTACATTGACAGAGCCAAAATAGAGTGCTACTACATAAAAGGTAGTTTCAGCCGCTCCTTGAAATAAGCAAGATAAACGCCCTGCAAGACTGTCAGCACCAAAAGTGTTCATGGCATCGAGCATAAAACCCCTAGAGCCTCCTGCACTAAAAGGGCGCATAATAGCTACTGGAATGGCATTTATTATTTGTGGGTCAACCTGAAAAACTTTAAGCACAGCCGTAACACCACCCATAATAATGCTCATTAAACCAGAGTTTCTAAAGATACTCAATGCCACCAACATCGCTATCATATAAGGTAAAACACGCACTCCAGTTGTAAAACCATCTTTAGCACCATGTACAAAAGAGTCAAATATATTGGTGTCATTTTGTTTGAATATTTTTTCATGGTAAATGCAATAGGCTACAATCAATAATATAATAAGTAGTAAAACGCCATTGCTTAAATTACCCGTAAAATGAAATTTCTCTATGCCATCTAGTTTATTGATGTAAAACAGCAATAAACC
Organism: Bacteroidota bacterium; assembly: GCA_031375995.1. GTDB lineage: Bacteria > Bacteroidota > Bacteroidia > UKL13-3 > UKL13-3 > JAAFJM01. Next base: position 5,796 of record JANMIV010000399.1, on the reverse strand, counting down.
AATAATTGCACTCACACCAGTAACAAAACCAATGACTACTAAATTAATTAAATTGATACGTTGTTTGATGCTCACAAAAATAAGTGCTGCCAAGGTTCCAATAAAGGAGGTAATAATACAAGGTAACATGATATCAGCCGGATTTGCTGCATTTTGAGCGGCTCTATAACCTATAATGGAGGTTGGAATAAGCGTTAAACCAGCCGCATGTAGGCACAAAAACATAATCTGACTATTGGAGGCTTTTTCCTTGTCAGTATTGGCCTCTTGCATACTCTCCATGGCCTTTAGTCCAAAAGGGGTGGCAGCATTGTCTAGTCCTAAGAAATTGGCAGCAAAATTCATGGTCATAAAACCATAAGCAGCATGTCCCTTGGGCAATTCGGGAAATACCCTTACAAAAAAAGGAGCTAAAACCGAAGCCAACTTGCTAATGGCATTGGAGTCGTTGAGTAGATTAAGTAAACCACAAAAAAAAGTCAAATACCCTATTAAAGGAAGCCAAATATCCATAATGGTATTTTTACAAATGGGAAAAATACCATCTGCGGCTTGTTTGCCTTTGCATATTTCTATGCTGCCGTTGTCGAGCAATTTGTACAAGGTATCGCCTTTAGTATATCCAGTGCCTTTGTTGGCAGCAATAGCAGCATACAAGGCAGTATCCGCTTGTACTATATTTTGTGCAGGTATTTCACTGATAATGATGGGTTCATTTTGCTTGCCATTGATTATACTATTTAAAGTATAAAGCTGCCCGCTTGCAAGCATAAAAAAAATATAGCCAATGCTACCAACTAAAATATAAGACCAAAACCTGCTTAATGCCATTGTTATTGAATAAATAACAATGATAGCATATTTAAGATAAAGCTAAAAATGCAATTTGTATGCAGTTGTGGATATGTAGGGATTTTTGCCTTTTCCTATAGTAAATAATATATGCCAAGCCTCAAACTAACTAGGGTATGTCGTGCTGCTTGATTAGCAATGTGTTTACTCAATTCGTCTTTATCTAATAGCCCATTATAACCAAAATCTCTATATTCTGGGTTGTAATCCCCTTGTCTTGAGAAAGTGGATATACTAGTTTCAAAAGATAAAGCGGCATCTACCATTATTTTATCAAAAAAAACTCTTCTCTTTCCTAAACGCACGTTTAACCCATAATCATTTATAGCATCTAAATTTATTGCGTTTCCTTTTAGGTCAACCATTTTTGGTTGTATGTTTTCATACGATATTCCAATAGCAAAATATCTTCCTCTTGGAGCCACGCCTTGATCTGTTTTTATAAAAGATAAAGTAAATTTATTGGAGGTAGCATAGATATACTGAAAATCAGAAACGCCAAACGTTTCTGATATTTTTTCTAATCGGGAATTATCAGTACCAATTAAATTACCTTCATTATTTAGATTAGAGATTACACCCCATTTTTGGAAGGAATAGTCTAATGAAAGAGAAACGTGCTCTTTTATTACATAATTCAAATCAAGGCGATGCTTTACATTAATAGCATAATCTCTTAATGAAGAGCCATCTGTGGATTTAAAATCAAACCTTTTAGGAAAAAAGGGCATTAAACTGGGTGCATAACCAATGGCGAATCTTTTTCCTAAATAACCAGGAACTTGGGCATTTGTAGTCAATGTGCACATGCCTAATATTAAAGTTGAAACAATATACTTATAATAGTTCATTTATTTTAGTTTTGTGATTAAGCTATATAATTCAGATGTTAACAAATCGTTACTATCTCTTTCATTGGTATATTTGATGTTTCCGTACTTTATTTCGCCTGACTTTACATTATAAACAGCCAATACCAAAGCATTCGATTTTTCAGGTTTGGTTAATTCATAGATAAAAAATGGTAACAACAAACCGTAGGTTGCAACGGTATATAAACAACCAGCGAGTAAAACAGTAGCATCCTTTTGATTAGTTAATGCTAAGTTTATTACCAAAGCCACATATTCTGTATTATGCTTTTCCATAAATTTCTTAATGGCTTCATTGTCTGTAGATAGCGGCTTTACGTCTTCATTATTAAAGCACTCAATCATTCTTGTTCTAATTAAAGAATACTCATTGTATTCCTCTGAGGTACTAATTTCAGAGGGAATAATAAAGTCCGCTTCAATTTTTGCGGCATCAGTGCACTTTAAAATGGTACTTTTAAAATTTTTCTCTTTTTGTTCAGATTCTATGTATCTAATTGATTGCTTTTTTCTTTGGTCAACAACCAAATAGTTTGGATCTAAAAAAACCACTTTTTTAATACCTAAATTTTTAGTTTTGGTAATTTTTATACTTGCTTTGGTTTTTTCATATTCTGACTCTGTATCTTCTTTGGTTTTTTCATCTATTTTATCAGTTACTTGTAAAAAGTAGTCTTTAAAGTCACTTGTTTTTAGATAGGGTATCATAGTAAAAGAAGCAAAAGAGCCTTTATGTTTGATTTTATTAAATTTACTTTTTCCTTTTTTCCGTAGTTTTATTTTCTATTGGTGGCACGTAGTACCATGATTGAATTAAACTATCACTGTATTCCTTTTCTGCTTTAAAATAATTATACCGAGAGCTTATATTATTTGCAAAACTATATACTATACTTTTCAAATAATCATTACTGGAAGCACTTTCTCTCAGTTTAAACTTTACTTTTATATCCCACGCCATTCTTAAGCACACCGCACTCACTTCTTCTTTGGTCATATTATGAAAAGCATAGTGCAGTTTTTGTATTTCTCCCTCTACTTTTTCTGGTTTAGTAACAATTGATTTACGATACCCTTTATTTACGGCAGTAATAATTTGATAAAGACTTCTCAGTTTTGCCTCCGCCAAATAAATACTATTGGGGTTGCTCTGTTCTAATAAGTAAATAGTATATAAATTTTCTATCGGCATATAGTTTAAACTATACAATCTGCAAAGTTCAAAACGTGCTATTTTTTGAGTTACCAAGAAATCTTTTTCTGAAACAAGATACATTTTACCTCCTTCTCTTTCATTATTTCCTAGATTTACTTTGCCTAGGGTACGAATGCGCTTATCAATACTTGGATGTGTGCTATTGTCATCATTCTTTTTTTCTTCATCATCATCCCCTGTACTATAGTTGCCATCTTCTATGGTATAACCTTCAACAGTATCTGGCCAATATACTTTAGGAAGCACCATATAAGCACTGCTTATAAAATTTGCTTGCAAAAATTTATTCTCAAATGGTTTATCAGCAAAATGCAGCATAAATAATGCATTTTTAGGCTCATCCATGCTATATTGGGTTTTAGCAAATAATTTCAACGCTTCTGCATCAGCCTCTGTTTCTTGCTCTTTATTATAGCTATTGCTAGCAAAAACTTTGTCCGATTCGTCTAAACCTTCGTATTCATTAACACCTTTGTTAATCTTTTTTCTCTCAACAAAAATATTGAATGAATGTCCCTTTACGTAGTGCGATATTTCATGTGCTAAAATAAATGCCAATTGTGCTTCAGAACCAACATGGGCTAAAAGACCAATATTGATAAAGATTTTTCCATCATTAAACGTAAAAGCATTTACAGATGCAGATTGAACGACATATACTTTTATTTCCTTGCTTAATTGGGGGTTTGACTCCAAAAGTTTATCAACCACTTTATTGATATAGTCATTAATAGGAGAGTTAAATAAAATTCTTCCCCCTCTTAGTAAATCGGTAATTGCAAAGTTAGATTCTAGCAAAAAGGCCTTTTCATCTTTGAATTTAACGTCTTTATTTTTTTTACCCTTAGCGGCTATCACATTTTGTTTGTATGCTTCGCTAGCAAAACTGGTAAATTCGGTAGGCATGTTTCCTGTATTTTTGATGTTTTTGTAGTTATCAAAGTCTTGAGAGAAACATAATTTGTGTAGTACTAAGAATGCTATTAAGATACTTATATTTACTTTCATATATTTATTTATTCTTATTACTCTTCAGTGTCATATAAAGGCAATTCTACTTTATTAAGGTAAAAAACATTTTTCTTTTTATTCTTTCCTTTTTCCTTTTTATTTTTAACATCCACCCTTCCGCTGGCTATGTAAAAATCATCATACCAATATTCAACATCCGCATTGCTGTAAGAAGAAGTAATTTTATCTCCCTTTTTTGCCACAGCACTCATATCAACATATCTGCGTTTACGTGTATTGTCTTCTTTATTAATGGTTTGCATGTTGAGAGAAGAGCCTTCATTATAGATAACAGTGTAGGAGTTATCATCAGTTTCGTAAAACTTAAACCGCTCTTTTAGAAAAAAAGTCAATGGTCCATTTACATTGAAACCATCATCCCATAATAGCTCCCCAGCTTCGTTTATTGCAAATACTAAAGTCCCTGAATATTGATAGCCAATAAATTCTGTTATTCTTCTTGTACTAATAACCCTGCCAGTCCTAGCATCTGTCGTTTCCTCAATAGTTACTTTGTATTGAGGGTAGTAGGTTTCGCCAAAGAATACAATTTCTTCATCCTTTATGATGGGATCATGAAATATAACTTGCATTAGAATATTAGCTGTTTTACCTGTTTTATTACTTCTCTCAATTGCTCTATCCTCACTTGCAGTAGTGGCTACTCTAAAGTTTTTAAATTTAGTCCATGGTATTATTTTAAAATATTCTAACTTATTTTTATTTAAATTACTTACATAAATACCTTGAGTCCTATTTTCCCCGTTAAATTTTTTTCCAGTAACTTCTCCATATGTCCCAACCAATATTTTATTTTCATCATTTACATAATTTATTTTTCCTTTAAATACTTCTATATTGTCAGGGGTTTTAATATTATAATCGGGCAATAATTTACCCGACTTAATACTTCTAATTGTTAGGCTAGATGTTTTTTTTAGTTTATGCTTAACAGTGAAAACGATTTCATCTAAGCTATCATGTTGGTCTGCATCTAGAAGTTCGCTAATTCCCTTTCCATAGTTTTCCATTAAGTACTCTTTTTTGATAATGCTTTTATTTTTCATATTAAAAGTTACTACATAAGGTTTATAGTTGGGTACATAGAAAAGCATAGGTATATAACAAAGGCACATAGATAATGATCCTATTAAGTTAAGTTCTTGAGCAGTGGGGCCTACTCTTCCTGTTAAGGAAACAATACCATTCTTAGCAATTATTTGCTTTAAATGTAAAGCCTTTTCAAGTATTCCTGTTGTTGTTTTTAGTTCTTTTGTTACTAGATTTAATTTAACAATTAAGTAATCTTTGAAATAAGGAGTCGTTAATATTTGTATTTTACGTGCATTTTTATCATTTGCAAACAAAACGTAAAGATCTTCATTATCTAATTGGTAGTCAATTATCTTGTAATCTTTATTTACAGTAACATTGGTTTCAAACTCCTCATTAAACGAAATGTCATATTTTTTAAAAACAAAATCTTTAAATCCATTTGTTTCCTTTGCATCTGGCATATAGGCAAGTACCACTCCTTGTTTTTCAACAGGAATTACTTTAAAACCAAATTCAGTATCATCTATATCAAATTCTTTATGTATTTTTATAGCGTCTTCAATTGGCTCCCATTTAGGTTCGGTTTCTTTTTTCTTTTGGGAAAAAACCAATAAACTAGTGAGAAGGATGGCATTAAATAGTAATATTTTTTTCATGGATTATTAATTAAATTTGTCGAAAATAATTTTTTTAATAATGGTTGCAAATAATTTTGTATTTATTTTACTATTATGTTTTGGTAAATGTGCTTTAGGGCAAACAATACCAAGGCTTGAAGGTGTTATATAT
>JANMIV010000288.1:0-4821 GCA_031375995.1 Bacteroidota bacterium | reverse complement strand
TTAGAAACATCTAAAAGCAAGGCCATGCTTTCTGCTAAACAAAAGTTGGCTTCCTTTGTACAAACACAAATAAAGCAAATAGCCGAAAACTATAGTGGCGAGCGTCAGGCTGGAGATAATATAGCAGAATTCAATGCCAGATTCCAACAGTTGACCCGTGAAGTATTGAACCAGGTATTAGTGGAAATAAATGTAATTGGCGACAAAACGTATAAAAACGGAAAAGGCAATTATGAGAGTTATGTAGCACTAGAAGCAAGGAAAAAAGCAGTTTACAAAAGGCTAAAGGAATTAAGTATGCAGAATAAATCGCTTTCAGAAAAAGACAAACAATTGGTTCAACAAATGATTGATAAAGCCATTCAAGATTGCGATGATGGCAATTAGCAGGCAATATTTTTAAAACCAGTTATTTATTGCGTACTTGCAAAAGTGTTAAATTTAATTGCTCCAATTCGATTTACGTTTTTGTTAAGCTTTACAATGCTCTTGTTTGCCGCCCAAGCACAAAAGCAAATAAAAGCTACCTATATATTTGAAGGAAAGGCCCAAAATACATTCAGTCCAGCCTTAAGTTTACCTAGTTTTTACAACGATTCGGTTGCATTATATATTGGATTAAATCAAATAAAGAATCAATGTGCACAGCAATCATATCTGTTGGCAAACTGCAGCTATCAATATACTGCGGCAGATTCCGTGCAAATATATATTACCGCAAACAAATCTTTTAAGTGGTTAAAAATAAACAATGTTTCTGGAGATAATTATTTGTTAAATGCCGCTGGTTTTGGTTTGCAGCAATTCAATGGGACTTTATTTAACCCTAATACATACGCACAAAAGGTAGAAAAATCTTTGCAATGGCTTGAAAACAATGCCTATCCTTTTGCTTCTTTTACACTAGATTCTGTGCAAATAGATAGCAATTTTATTACCGCAAACTTATTATTTAACAAGGGTATACAAATTATTTTCGATTCAATAACCGTAATAGGTAATGCCAAAATCAGACCTAGGTTCCTAGCAAACTATACCAATATAAAACATGGCTTTTTATACGATGAAAGTATTATAAAAAGAACGGATGCAAGGTTGTCGGAGTTACCTTACATCAATGTAAATCAATCATCGGTTATTTATTTCTATGGAAACAAGGCTAAACTCATTTCCTGTTTAAGTAATAGAAAATCAAGCAGTTTCGATGGTATTATTGGTTTTGCGCCCAATAACAGCGTGTCAAATAAGATTATTATAACAGGCGATATCAATTTGAAATTGCAAAATATAGCTGGTAGTGGCAAATCCATTGATTTAAGCTATAGAAGTTTCCTATCAACAGCCCAAGAATTAAAGCTAAAATTCAATTATCCATACCTTTTCAATACCAAAGTAGCCTTTGATTATGGTTTAAACTTGTTATTATACGATACTGCCTTTTTCGATTTACAAAACGATTTTGCTTTTCAATACAGATTCATTGGCACCAACTATTTAAAGGTTTTTTATTCATCGCAAAATACGTCCATTATCAATGCAGATACCAATTTTGTTAAGAGCAATAGGATTTTGCCCTCTGTTAATGATGTAAGAAAAGATTTATATGGATTGGGCGTAAAAATTACCCAAATAAACTATCTGCCAAATCCTACCAAAGGATTCATGTTTGAAATAGATTTTGCACTAGGAACTAAAAACATTATAAAAAACCCCACACTTAACGCCATTTTTTTAGACGATGGATCAGGAAAAAAGTATAAAATATATGACTCATTAACCTTACAATCATCCCAATACCGGTTTACCTGCAAAGCAGAAAATTATCTGCAATTAAGAAAGAATTTTGTGTTGAAAACAGAAGTAAACATAGCCGTTTTAGAAGCCCCCAATTTATTTGTAAACGAACTTTTCCGCATTGGTGGATTAAAAACACTTCGCGGCTTTGATGAACAAAGTATATTTGCCAATAAATATTTAATAGTAAATACAGAATTGAGGTATATTTTGAGTAAAAACTCCAATTTTTTTATGTTTTTTAACCAAGCTTGGTATAAAAATGAGGCTGTGCGTAATAATAATTACGACAATCCATTTGGGCTGGGCGGTGGCTTAACTTTTGAAACAGGGGCAGGTTTATTTACCTTGGTATATGCAGTGGGCAAGCAATTTGAAAACCCGATAGAATACAATAGAGCTAAAATACATTTTGGTTACATCAATTATTTTTAAAAATGAAATTCATACAAATAATTTTTGTAATACAATTGGCATTTATGAGTGCATTACAAGCGCAAAATGTAAATAAGGCACTACCTTTAGATTCAATGCTAAGTAGTGCAGCCGTTGATACCATTTCTAAGAACACATTTTCATTACTAGACACCCTTCAAAACAAAGCCATATCTAATAGTATATTTAACTTTAGTCACAAGCTTAAAAGTACCGTACCCATTCAAATGTATATGGATGTAGATACTACCCGCGATTTGCCATTTCTCAAACAAATTAAGCCAGCAGCTAGCAACAATAATCAATGGAAGTTTTGGTATTTATTAATTTTAGTATTCTATGTGGCATTAGTGCGCATAACTAGCATTAAAAATTTCGAGCATTCAGTCGTTTCCTTGTTCGATTTAACATTCCTAGGTAATATCAACCAATGGAAAGACACCAAGTTTACTTGGAGTTCGCTACATATGTTTATCATTTACATATTAAGTTTTGCCTTTATCCTAGCACAGTTTTTTGCGTACAACAAATTGTTTAACCAATTTTCTTATTTAGCCCTGTCAATAAGCATTGCGGGAGTCATTTTTGTAGTATATATTATTAAGTTTATAGTTCACCTCACCGTAGGTTATTTAATTGATGATGTTGGCTCTTCAATTAAAATGATTATCAACACCATACAAATTGCCAATTTTACCAGTTTAGTATTATTGTTATTTGCCATATTTTATACATTTATACTTGATAATGATTTTATTCAGGCCATTTTTTTTACCATTGTTGGCGTGTTTTTTACTGGAATTCTTTATAGGTTAATACGTTACTTTATCAATCAAGTAAACAAAAGCACATTGCCATTTTTTTACATATTTATATATATTTGCGCCTTAGAAATTAGTCCATGGCTTATTTTCATAAAAATTTTAAATAATTATTTAAGTTGAAAAACACCAAAGTAAAAAATTTATTGGTTTGTCAACCAAAGCCAGAAACTGACAAATCTCCTTATTTTGATTTAGCTAAAAAGCATGGAATAAAAGTTGATTTTAGACCTTTTATCGAGGTGCATCCGCTCAATTCTAAGGAGTTTAGAGCACAAAAAATAAATATTCTCGATTATACCGCTATCATCCTAAATTCACGCAATTCTGTTGATCATTTTTTTAGAGTATGTAGTGATTTGAAATTGGAAATGCCAATAGATATGAAATATTTTTGTGTAAATGAGAGTATAGCCAACTATTTATCTAAATATATTCAAGTTCGTAAGCGTAAGGTTTTTGTTGGCAAAGGTACAGAAGTTGAACTGTTCCCATTGTTTAAAAATCATCCTAAAGAAAAGTATCTTTTTGCTTGTAGCGATTGGAGAAAGCAGGATATAGAAAAGTTTATGAAAAAGAGTAAATTCTCTTTCAAGGAAGCCTATTTTTATAGAATTGCCTCTGCCAATTTACAAGATTTAAGCAATGTAAACTATGATATTATTGCTTTCTTTAGCCCTGCTGATATTCGTTCATTATACGAAAATTTTGCAGAATTCAAACAGAATAAAACTGTAATTGCAGCATGGGGAGCCACTACCATAAAAGCCATAAAAGACGAAAAATTAACGGCTAACATACAAGCTCCAACCCCAGAAACACCTTCCATGGTTGCGGCTATAGATAAATTCATTATTGAAATTAATAAGGAAAAGTAGATACAATTCACAATAATTTTGTTGATAAAGACCATTGGTTTTAAAAAAGTGATGGTCTTTACTGTTTTATACCAATTACTTAACACTAAAGAAATGTAAAATACGTTAGTATTCTTGCAAAGGCATTTGTATTTTTAATAAAAATAGTTATTATTGAAAATTATAAAACAAGTAAGCACAATTCAGTTGATGAAAATAAAATTTACTATACTACTTTTGGCTATCTGCTTGGCAGCTATAAAAACTAGTGCTCAGCAAGATCCTCAGTTTACTCAATTTATGCATAATAGATTGTTCTATAATCCAGGTTTTGCTGGTTCAACACCAGATAAAATATGCGCAAATGCGGCATACAGGACTCAATGGGTTGGTTATGGAGGTGGAACAGCATTTACTCCTGATGCTAATTCTGGAAATGTAAAACCAGTAGGACAAGGAAGTCCACCTACAACATTGAATTTTGGCATACATGGCAATATTTCAAGAATAGGCATTGGTTTAAATATTTGGAACGATGAATTGGGTTTTTCAAGAACATTGGCTCCTACCTTAAATTTGGCATATATTCATCCTTTTGATGGTGGTGCGAAATTGGCGACTGGAGTGGGTATAGGTTTTATTCAAAAGTCATTAGATGGATCGCAATTGGTTGCTATTGATCAAAATGATCCATTAATTCCAACAGCGAATGTAAGTGGAACAGGAATGGATTTGAGTTTTGGGTTGTACTACACTATGCCACAATTGAGCATTTTTGATGAGTTTTATTTTGGTGCTTCTACACTTCACATCAATACCCCACAAGTTACTTGGTCATGGGGTAATAGTTCTAAAACTGCTAGGCAAGATAGACACTACTATGCTTTTACTGGAGCCAATTACAATATAGGGAA
>JANMIV010000280.1:0-2013 GCA_031375995.1 Bacteroidota bacterium | reverse complement strand
AACATTATAACTGCCTAAAGTGGCATTGCAGTTAAACTTAACGCTTTTACGGTAAGTCCTACAATTGGAGTAAAAAAGATAAATGCATTGAATACTGTAATTTACCCTAATCCTACCAGCAAATTACTCTATATTGAAAGTGAGGAAGATATTGAGGAAATAAGCATCTATGACCTGATGGGTAAAGAAATAAATAGGCAAACTCCTGAAAAATCAAGTTTAAACTACCAACTGAATTTGAGCGAGTTACTTATTCCTAAAGGAATTTATTTTATAAAAATACACAGTAATAATGCCTCTAGCACTCAGAAAATTATACTGGAGTAATTCAAAATATTTTTTAATTGATAAGCAATAACGAGTACCTAAAGCCTCTTACTAAAAATAAGAGGCTTTTTTATTGCGTTTGAAACCAACCTTTTTCTTACTTTCGCTGACCTTTGTATTACTAAAACATGACGATTAAAGTATCAGACTTAACAAAAGTATATGGCAGCCAAAAAGCCCTTGATGGCATTAGTTTTGAGGCGCATAAAGGGGAAATACTCGGCTTTTTAGGCCCCAATGGGGCAGGAAAATCAACCACCATGAAAATACTGACTGGTTATATTCCAAGTACCAGTGGTAAAGCTTTTTTAAATGGAGTGGAAATAAATGAAAACAGCATTTCCATTAGAAAAGAAGTGGGTTATCTGCCTGAGTTGAATCCTTTATATACAGACATGTATGTAAAAGAATATTTGCTATTTATAGCCAATACTTATGGCATTACAAAAAATGCCCATCAAGCAGCAGAGGACATGATAGCCAAAACAGGTTTGAGCGTGGAACGCAATAAAAAAATAAGTCAGCTAAGTAAGGGGTATAAACAGCGGGTTGGTTTGGCAGCAGCCATGATACACAATCCGAGTGTGCTAATACTTGATGAGCCTACCAGCGGACTTGACCCTAACCAAGTAACTGAAATACGCAATCTGATTAAAGAAATCAGTCAAAATAAAACAGTTATACTCTCAAGCCATATTATGCAAGAGGTGCAAGCCATGTGCAATAGGGTGGTAATTATTAATAAAGGCAAAATAGTGGCAGACGACACCATAAGCAAATTGCAACAAACACTAAGCAAAGCATTTATTATTGACATAGAGTTTAAAAATAAACCTACAATACAACAACTAATGGCTATTGACAATACGCTTAGCATAACAGACTCTAAAAAGGGATACACCATAAGGGCTAAGTACGATGTACGAGAAAAAATTGCTAAAAAAGCAGCCGAAAACAATTGGCTTATATTATCCATGCAACTAGAAGAAAGCTCACTTGAAGAAGTATTTCAAAGTCTAACTAAATAACGAAATATTTGTTTAAACCAAAACACTATCAACTGACAACCATCAACTATCAACCAAATGCTATCCATACTTCAAAAAGAAATACGCAGTTTCCTTAGCTCATTAATTGCATACGTAGTAATTGTTGTATTTTTAATTGCCACAGGACTATTTATGTGGGTATTGCCAGACAATAATGTATTTGACTTAGCTTATGCCAATTTAGATACCTTATTTAGCATGGCACCATGGTTATTTATTTTCCTCATTTCTGCCATTACCATGCGTAGCTTTAGCGAGGAAAAGAAGAATGGAACCATAGAATTACTTACTACCAAACCCATCAGCGATTTCAAAATCATTCTTTCTAAATATTTTGCCAATGTTATTTTGGTTTTATTCTCTTTAATACCAACCCTGCTCTATTTTTATACCGTATATCAATTAGGATTACCTGTAGGCAATATGGATATTGGTGCCACTTGGGGTTCTTATATTGGTTTATTCTTTCTGGCAAGCTGCTTTGTAAGCATTGGTTTATTTGCCTCTGTTATTACCGATAATCAGATTGTATCATTTATTGTAAGTATGTTTCTCTGTTATTTGTTTTACAATATGTTTGATTTATTAGCCGACTTTAAACTATTAGGCTCTTGGGATAGCTTAATAGCTGGGCTTG
>JANMIV010000273.1:0-6019 GCA_031375995.1 Bacteroidota bacterium | reverse complement strand
GTAGATGTGGCAGGAGAGCCACCATCAAAAGTCCAATTGTAGGAGGTAGCGATTCCATTGTATATATTGCTATTAAAATTAAGAGCACTTCCAGCACAAATAACAGAATTAGCCGTATAAAAACTAGGAATTGCACCACATGGACTCACTGATAAATCAACGCCAGTACGTATCCTATTTTCCGCACTTACCATTACTTTTCTGTACGTTTCAATACTGTAGTGTACTCTCGCTTTCTGTTGTAATGTAAACATATTACTTGCACAAGATCCTATAAAATAATCCATGAAATTCTCTTGCATATCAAACAACTCCAATGCTTCACCAAACTTTGTTAAATCTACATTACTAACAAAAGTACTGCTTCCTTCTGGTCTATATCTATAGTCTTTACCACCACAACTGTTGTAAGTAGCATTACCACACTCATTTCTCAAAGGATAAGAGCTTGTTGGCCTAAAAAATGTTTTGGGAGTATCAAAAACACCATCACCTTCAGAATCGCAGGTATCTGAATCTTGAAATGGATGGTATAAACCTAACCAATGGCCAACCTCATGGGTGGTGGTGGTTACATTTGGGGTTTGACCAGGTTGAGAGCGTTCAATATTTCCAAATTCATTGTAAATCATCATTACTCCATCAGTTGCTGATGATATGGTACCATTAGCAGAGAAAGGAAATTGTGCATAACCCGCTACTCCTAAGCTACCTCCTCTATTTATAGTATTTACTACCCACATATTCAAGTATCGTTTTGTATCCCATACGCTTAAACGCTTTAATACATCATCACCTTTATCTGAATTAGGAGTATAAGTCCTTACTATTCCATTGGTACAGTTCCCTTGCGGATCTTTTCTGGCCAACCTGAATTCAACTTCCATATCAGCAGCAATATCTTTAAATATTTCTCTGCGCTTATTGGTATCGCTGTTTTGATTTCTAAAACTTTTATTTAAGAAGTCTATTTCACTTTTTATTTGTGCATCAGAAATATTTTCAATTGAGTTGGGACCCGAATGAAAAACATGCACTACTACAGGTATAATATATTTAGGCGTTGTTGCTTTGCCCATAGATTTATTAGCTCTGTAGTCATCTGGATTATAGCTTTGTAACGAAGTTTTCCAATTTTGATCAGCTAATGCTTTTTGCTTCGCTAAATCTGGATTAGCCTTTAATTGGGCTTGGTAATAATCATCAGATCCACATACAGGGGTTCCCTTTTGTGCAAAATTGGTAAGCCCTAAGGCTAAAATTGAAATTGTAAAAAAAAGTTTTTTCATCTTCTAATACGTAAATTAGGTTAGCAAAATAATAAAATTAATAAGTATGTCAACAACAAAACATAAACGGTTGCTTTTAAGAATACTTTCTGGGTTGCTCCCAAACTTCTAAATCAAACATTTTACTTCCATCAATTTTAAGACGAACAGCCGTTGACACTTTATGAAACCCATGATTACCAGCGGCTCCAGGATTTATGTGCATCATTGAATGCGCTTTATCGCGCATTACTTTTAGTATGTGAGAGTGTCCGCAAATCATCAAGTCAATTTGCCGTTCATGTAAAATTTGTCTAAATTTTGACGAATATTTGGTTGGATAACCACCAATATGAAGCATACAAACCTGTAATTCTTGTTCTTTAAACAGGTTTACTTCTGGCATTCTTACCCGCAAATCCTTATCGTCAATATTACCCCAAACAGTTTTTAGTGGCTTAAACTTTTCCACCTCGTCAAAAACGCCTAAAGTTCCCCAATCTCCAGCATGCCACAATTCATCGCATTGGTCAAAGAATTTGTATAAATTAGGATTGAAATATCCATGTGTGTCAGAAAAAATACCTATTTGCTTCATTTTTATAGAGGAATATTACTCCCCTTTTCCTTTTTCGCCTATAAAATTATTATGTGGAAATTTGAATAAAATATTGAAGGAGGTAAGAGAACCGTAAATTCTAGTAATATATTGTTGCATATTTACTTTGTCTTCATCGGTTAATTTATCGTGGGCATTAATTCTTTGCTCTAAAACCCTTAATCTATCTCGTAACATCACTATTTTATGGAAAAAGGTGTCAATGGGTATTTCTTTTGCTTGCTGGGTTTTATCAGCCGGATAAAAAACCATTTTTCCTCCCTGCCATTTATTGTGCAAAAAAACCTCCTCTTGCAAATCTGTCCACCTGCGCAAAATACCAATTAAGGTTTTTTCTATTTCTGCACTACTTACTAAATCCTCCGGTGGCTCAACCGCTTCTATTATTTCTAAATTGTGGTTTGAGCGGGAAATTTCTTTTGCTCCTTCAGCAACAAAAGTAATATAATAGGTATTGGTTTTAACATTAATTACCACTCCATCTCCATAATCGTGGTGGCGAACACGGCTTCCTATGCCAAGGTTTTGTGCGTCTGTCATAATTTTCTAGTTTTATCTATTGCTTTATTAGTAATACAAAATTTAAGGTCAACAAGTTGCATCTATTTAATTCCATGGTAAAATTAAAATCATTGTTGATTGATAGTGGGCAAAGTAATTAAGATTTTATTTTTTATTGCACTTTCAAAAAAATAATTCTTAACCTTATAAAATGATACTATCTGACAAACGCATACTAGAAGAAATTGAAAATGGTAATATTTTAATTGAGCCTTTTAAAAAAGAATGTTTAGGCACCAATAGTTACGATGTGCATTTAGGCCGCTATTTGGCCTGCTATAAAGATAGGGTACTAGATGCCAAAGAGCACAATAAGATTGAAGTATTTGAAATACCTGTTGAAGGTTTTGTGCTACAGCCTAATACGCTATATTTGGGTGTAACTGCCGAATATACGGAGACGCATAAACAAGTACCTTTCTTAGAAGGTAAATCAAGCACTGGCAGATTGGGTATTGACATTCATGCTACAGCTGGTAAAGGTGATGTTGGGTTTTGCAATACTTGGACTTTGGAAATTTCTTCGACCCAACCCGTGCGCATATATGCAGGTATGCCAATTGGACAACTTATTTACTTTGAGGTGGCTGGTGAAATAGATATTATGTACAATACTAAAAAAGGTGCTAAATACAATAAACGTACTGTAAAACCAGTAGAAAGCATGATGTGGAAAAACAAGTTTTAGCTTCTTTTCTATACTATTAACAGAGTAATTAAAAGTCCAGCATTGGTTTTTATCTTTAAAACATAAACTCCTGGCTGGATTTTTTTTGTTTTGAGCAATTCAAAACGGTTTATTCCTGCCACTAATTTCTCCTTTTGCTTGTATATTACTTTTTCGTCTGCCGACTGGATAGTGATTTCTACTTTTTGCTTTGCAATGGAATGCAAACAAACATGAAAATTAGCACTCACTAACACACTCATGTCAAGTATGGTATCTTTAGTATAGGTATCTAATATTTGATATGCCAAATTCAAATCTGCAATTCCATATCCAAGTGTATTGGTATGCTTATCATATTGATTAGCACTTAGGATAAGTGCATTTTTTATACTAGCAGGGTTTTTATTGGGATAAGCCTGCAAAAGACAAGCTATGGCTCCAGTCATAATTGGTGTAGCATAAGAGGTGCCATTGCCTTTTATTATTTTGGCTGAAGGCCCAACTAATTGAGTGTTCTCTCCCAAAGCTGCTAATTCAGGTTTTTTGTTTTTGCCCTTTACAAAACCTATTGAACTAAATGATGCAACTGTCTTTTTTAAATCGCAAGCAGCAATTGTTATTACACTATCTGCATCAGCAGGGGTGCTCACTTTCTCCCAAATCTTATCTCCGTCATTGCCTGCGCTTACTACCACCACCATACCTTTACTCACTGCTATATTAGCGGCTTTTGCTATGGGTGTTTTATTACCCGAAAACTCTTTAAACCTATGTCCAAAATTATTATTGTCAAATTCGGTATAACCAACGGAAGAGTTTATAATATCTACCCCTAAACTATCTGCAATTTCTGCTGCTTTTACCCAATAATATTCTTCTATAGGCAATTCCCAATCTGTAGTTTCTGTTTTAAATAAAGCCAACTGCGCCTTTGGGGCGGAACCTTTATATCTGTAATCTGCGTTAGCGGCAATGCAACCAACTACATTTAATCCATGTTCATCTTGGTTATTGTCAAAAATATCTTCTTCCTCATCAACCATATTATAAGTAGCAACTACTTGTTTCTGATTGATGTATGGAGACTGAATCAAGTTTTTAAATCCTGCATCAAAAACTGCGATTAAAATATTTTCTCCCTTAAACTGCCTTTCGTGCAACTTATCAATATTGTTGAGTGCTAGCTGTTGGGTAGCCAAACCGTTTATAAGAGAGGAGTCTACTATATCGTTCTTATCAAACTTTTGTGCTAATAAGTTAATTCTTTGGTTTAAATCAATTTCCTTTTTGGAATTACTAAGCTGCGTAGTACCTATTAACTTTAAATCTTTTACAAAAACCAAATCCTTCAAAGAATCTAAGTTCTGAAGGTCTGTTTTAACAACTATACCATTGAGCCATTTTACTTCATGTACCAAGGTGATGGAATTACTCAATATTTGTTGGATATACTTATTGTTTACTGGCAAATCCAACTCATTGATTATTGGCAAATTAAACTTAACCCTGCGTGCAATGGCTTTAGAAGAAATAAATTGGGCTGGATTAAGTGTGGATAGTTGATTGGTATCCTTGTTAGCAAAGGAGATAAAATAAAAGTTTTGTTGGCTATAGGCAACAAAACATCCCAACAAAAGTACGCATACAAGAAAATTTCTACTCATTAATTCCAATTAGTTTTTGGCGCAAATCGTAACCCGATTTTTTTTCTTTTCCGTCTTCTGTTTGTGTTTCTATGTTTTTATCATTGAAATATACCAAACCCCTGTTTTTTTGGTAAATACTTACTTTATTGGTTTCAAAGACAAAATCGCTGCTAAATTGCTCCGTTATGTATAAGGCTTCCTCAAAAATAGTATCTGCAATATTTATATTGGTATTCATGGTATTTACTTTAGAATTTACCCTACCTAATTTATTAAACAAATTACCATTCCAAACAAAACCGAGTGTTACAGGAAATATAGCTTTTACAAAATCTTGATTGCTTGCCGTTGCTATTAAGTAATTATTATATATTTTATAGAAGTGATTTTGGATTTCAATATAATTAACCGTTCCAGCATACCTAGCCCACCTTTTTACCCGCCAAACTTTAGTACCATTATTGTCGATAAAACGTTCTGCAAATTGCTGCATTAATTGGAAAGTAAAGGTATCCACTGTATTGTCATTGTCATTGTAGGCAATGCTATCAACTGAATAAACATACTTTTTTACGCTATCAAATGGAAAATACTCTATTCCTTCTTGGTTATTTACTGTTTGTAATACCTTGGTATCTTTAGTACAGGCAACTGCAAACAATAGAACTAAGGAAACAAAGAAAATTTGTTTTACTTTCATACCATTCGAATAACGATTATTTTAAATATAAAAACCAATTTTAGCAGTAAATTTCATGAACGTTTTACAATCATAATTATTTTAAACGCATTCATAATAACTAAGCAATTACGCAATTAGCGCATCTTGAAGGCTGGGTATATCAAAACTCGATTGAATCCAACCACCTCCAATTACATCATCGCCATCATAAAATACGGCACTTTGCCCTGGTGCAATGGCCTTTACATGGTTATTAAATATTACCTTCATTCTATTGCCCTCTTGTTCTATATTGGCCATACTTCCAGCATCCTTATACCTTATTTTGGTGAGCGATTCCATAAGTGTGCTTAAATGTGCATATTTACCCATATTTACATTTCGCACCCACATTCCCTTTTGTTGCAATTCCACTTCCCTGCCTAAAACCACGGTATTGGTTTCGGGCATTATATTCAATACAAACATGGGTTCGCCAAAAGCAATTTCTAATCCTTTGCGTTGCCCAATGGTATAAAATGGATATCCTCTGTGCTTGCCTAAAACCTTGCCAGCAGCATTTACAAAATTTCC
>JANMIV010000221.1:0-3992 GCA_031375995.1 Bacteroidota bacterium | reverse complement strand
CATTCTAAAAACAGGTACTTATTCGTTCCTTCTTCATCCAACAACATGCCTTTGCTTTCTGCTTTTGACTTTTGCGGTTTTAAAGTAAAATAGGCTCCATTGTATTGTTTTAAACCTATTTTTACCAATGCTTCTTGCTTTTGTTGCTCAAATTCTAAGTTGCGTTTGGTACGTGTAAAAACATATTGATCGTCTGTTTTATTAACTACAACTGAAATTTTGTTATCACTTCCGTAATCAAAAGGTGCGCCATCGTAGTCAAATACCAGTTTCAGTGCTATATTATCATCTATTAATTGGTGAACACTTAAATGGGCTTTTCCATCAGGTTGCTTGGTGTTTATTTCAAAACCCTCGGCATATACATTGTATTTTTCTATGAGTTGGTAAACAAACTTTTTAAAGTAAGCATCTTCCGCATTTTTATTTATTTGTATAAATCGTTTGTTTAAAAAAGGCAGTAACTTTTTTCCCTCTATGTCTTTTTCAAAGTCAAATAAGTCATTGCCGAGCAGCATCCAAGCGGGGTTTAAGGTAATAATTTGAGCTCCCTTATACATAAACTCAATGCGTTGTCCTTTGAATTTAATGGTAGGGAAGTAGCGAGTACCTTCTTCGTTGCGCTTAAAATGAAATAATACACTTGCTTTTTCGTTGGAAACAGTTATTTCCGTGGAGGTAGGATTATTATCGTTGCCTGTTTTGTATATTTTGGTACCTTTTAATAAATGGAGCACTTTGTTCATGCGCTCTTCAATAAATGGTTTTATAAATTCATCAAAATATTCTTCTTTACAGTATTTGGTAAAAAATTCAGCCGTCCGCATTTTCTTTTTGGTATCGGTATTGAATTTCTTAAAAATATAATCATCATCCAATTCATCTAGCAAAGCAATTACTTTATAGTCAGCTTCGCTGATACAACGGGAGAAATAATCGGCTGTTTTGGTAAAAATACGTTGGTGCGTAAGGGAATATTTACCGAGGCTATTTACTTGAACTATATGAGGTTCGAGCACAAAACCAAGGTATTGATGATTAACTAGCGTATAGATTAAAGCAAAGGGTTGTGTATTTACTACAATCAAATTATTATCCCGTTTAAGGCGGTAAAGTTACAGGTTTTTCGGCAAATCAGATATTATTTTTATATAACCAGTCCGCTATTTTATAGGATTAGCAGCTTACAGAGTAGTTTATTTTATTAATTTTACAAACGTTATGGAATTAAAACATCAATTCAATTACCCTGCGGATAAGGTATTTCCTTATTTTGCTAAGGTAGAAAACTTTATCAGTGTACATCCCATTTTATTCAAATCAAAACAATTAGGAGCGCATACTCATTTGTTTTACGAAAAAACACATCCTCTGCTGCCCTTTTATTTTACGTATGTGGTAGAAATAAAAGAATCGCTACTGCCACAGAAAGAAGTAGTGATGTATTCCAAAATTCTTGTGCTAGTAAAACTAACACTTACTTTTTATTTTACCGATAAAGAAAATAACACCAGTGAGTTAAGGGAAGTGGTTGATATAAAGGCTCCATTTTTAATCAAGCAGCTTTTTATTAAAGTATTTAAAAGTGTGCATACCCAACTTTTTATTAAAATAGAAGAAGCACTAGCATTGGCGCAAAAAGGTGTATAAAATGATTTTATGGGTATTATTCTTTCCAAAGAAAAGGAAACAACACATAAGCCAAAGCACCTACCAATACATTCATCAGTAGCAAAAGCAATAAGTCGGTATATATTAAACTCACATCTAAGCCATCCATTGCTTTTTTACTGGCTTTAATCAGTAAAAGCAAAAAGGGAATGATAATGGGGAAACTCAATATAGGCATGAGCAGATTTCCATTTCCACTTTTTTGCGCTATGGCAGAAACCATAGTAAATGTAAAGGCAAAACCAATGGCGGCTAAAAACAGTACCAATATATAATAAGCCAAGTTTTGAATAGGGTTGCCTAAAATAACAGTATAAAAAAACAAGGCTATAAATGCCAATACCAAATTGAGAATGGCATTGTAAATAGACTTAGCCAAAATTAGTTTCTCAGGGCTAATAAGCCCATGGTAAAACAACATTTTCCCCCTTGATTCGGCTATAAAACTTTTGGCAATAGCATTGATAGAATTAAATAAAATCAAAACCCAGAAAACAGCGTTCCAAGTAGGCAAGTTAAGCACTTTAACAGATAGCGACACGGTAAAAATAGAGGAAAAAACATACAATAAAATACCATTGAGGGCATAGCGTTGTCGCCATTCCACCAGCAGTAAATTTTGTATAAGTTTAACGGTTTCCTTCATTATTTTAAGTCGAGCAATTGTTTAAACTTAGTATGGATTTCGGTATTTTCATATATGCCACTGAACCATTCTGCACCGGGGCCGTAAGCAAATACTGGAACCATTATACCTGAATGACCTCCAGTAGAATAATTGATTTTAAAAGTACTTTTATCTGCTTTGTTTTCATTCAAGGCCAAACCTCCCGTTTCGTGGTCGGCAGTAACTACCACCAATACATCACCTTGCTTTTGGGCGTAATCCAATACAGCATTCATGGTTTCATTCAAATCTAACAATTCTGTTTGCATGTATTTAAAATCATTGTCATGTCCGCCCCAATCTATTTGGCTACCCTCAATCATAAGCATATAACCCTGCTTGTTTTTGTTTAATTGTGCTATAGCATCCATGGAAGCCCTACGTAAAAAGTCGTTTCTACCATCCAACTTGCGTTTCAATCCGTCAAAAGCCAAGGTATAAACCAATTTATTGGCAGGCATGGAAGTATATTCATTACTGGTATCAGTTTTTACCATAAAACCATTGCGTTGCAATAGCTCAGTTAGATTCAGTTTGTCTTTTCTGCTGGTTATAAATTGTGTGCCTCCGCCTATGGCTATATCGCAATTGCCCTCTAAAAGGAATTTAGCTATATCGTCAGCACTTTTGCGCGAAGCCACATGTGCATAAAAACAAGCAGGAGTGGCGTGTGTAATAGATGAAGTAACCACTACGCCTGTGCTCATTTGCTTCTTTTTCATCATTTCAAAAAGACTAGGATAGGGCATAGAGTCAATGCCCACACTAATAGCACCATTGAATGTTTTTTTGCCAATGGCAAAAACGGTTGCTCCAGCACCGCTATCTGTTACATAATTATCTGCCGAGGCAGTTTTACTTAATCCAATAACAGGAAAGCGTTCAAAAGCATTTTGCACATTGGTATGGCTTAAAGCACCACTAATTTGTGCTAAACCCATGCCATCGCCAATAATAAAAATAACTTTTTTTACTTTTTTGGCTTTGGGTTTAAACGAATAAATGGCTGTAAACAGGGCGGCTATCAGCAAAAAAGCACCTAAGCCTAGTACATATTTTTTCAAATGTTTAAAAATTTTAAGTGGTCAAATATAATAGGCTTATCCAAATCATTATTCTTGCAGGGCAAATAAATTATAAAACATGGCAATTAGACTTTTTGTAACAGGCGGTACTTTTGATAAAGAATACAATGAACTGAATGGGCAATTGTTCTTTAAAGACTCTCATATCAATGAAATACTAAAGTTGGGGAGGAGCAGGCTTGATTTGAGTGTGCGTACTTTAATGCTAATAGATAGTTTGGAAATGACCGATATGGACCGCAATATAATACTGGAAAGCTGCCAACGTTGCGAAGAAGATAAAATTGTAATTACCCACGGTACTGATACCATGACAGAAACCGCTCGGTATTTAGCCGATAAAATTCCAGGTAAAACGGTGGTAATTACCGGGGCTATGATTCCGTATAAGTTTGGCTCAAGCGATGGGTTATTTAATTTGGGAAGTGCTTTGGCTTTTGTACAAAGCTTACCTGCTGGCATTTACATAGCCATGAATGGCCGCTATTACGACTGGAATAACTGCAAAAAGAACAAACAAACTGGCTTTTTTGAAGAGTTGGGCTTATAAATACAAAACATTGCCTGCT
>JANMIV010000196.1:0-10813 GCA_031375995.1 Bacteroidota bacterium | reverse complement strand
CATTGATATGTCAAAAACAATGCGAAAAAATGTAAACAGGATTAAACAAACAATAAAATGAGCACTACTGAAAACTTAATCAACAAAGAAGCCATTGACAAACTAAAAAGTTTGGTAGATGATATTATGGTTTGTCTTTTCTGCACCGACTTAAAAACAGACGATGGCGCTACCTGCCGACCCATGAGTGCCATTAAAGTATGCGATGAAGGTAATATTTGGTTTTTCAGCGATAAAAACAGCGATAAAAACAAAGCCATTGCAGCAGACAAAGATGTGCAACTCTTTTTTTCGCACCCGGGCAAAAGCAGTTATATGGTAGTAAATGGAGAAGCAGCAATCATTTCAGATAAACTAAAAATTGACGAACTCTGGTCGCCCACTGCCAAAATTTGGTTTAAGGAGGGTAAGAACGACCCACACATTTCTGTGATTAAAGTAAGTCCCAAGAACGCTTACTATTGGGATACCGATGGAAACCAAATGATAAACTTTTTGAAAATGGCTGCATCGCTTGCTACAGGAACAAATTTGGTTACAGGCAATCAGGGTGCATTAAAAATATAATCTAAATTCAAATGGCTTATATCAAAATGAAATCTGCAAACAATATTGATTCCGTCAATCTATTTTATCAAGAATATGGTGAAGGTACACCCGTTGTATTTATACATGGCTGGCCGCTCAATCATGAAATGTGGGAATATCAATTAGCAGCACTCGCTAAACACCATATTCGCTGTATTGCCTACGATAGAAGGGGGTTTGGAAAATCTGACCAGCCTTGGCAAGGTTACGATTACGATACATTGGCCAACGATTTACACCAATTGATTACCCAATTAAACTTATCAAAAGTAGTACTTGTAGGTTTTTCAATGGGTGGAGGCGAAGTTGCCCGATATATAGGAAAATATGGTGCAGACAAAATAGCGAAAGTAGTTTTTATTAGTTCTGTTACACCATTCAGATTAAAAACAACAAACAACCCTGATGGCTCAGAGAAAACAACATTTGATGCTACCGTACATAAAATTGAAACTGACAGACCTGCTTTTCTCGCTGAATTTGCCAAGAAGTTTTACGGAGTTGATAAAATAAGTTCGTCTGTTAGCCCAGAAATATTAGCATGGAACCAAATGTTATGCCTTATGAGTTCAGCTAAAGCAACCGTTGATTGTGTTCGTTCCTTCTCAGAAACCGATTTTAGAAACGACTTAAAAAAAATCACAGTTCCCACCTTAATCATTCATGGTGACGCTGACGATATTGTTCCCATTAACGCATCGGGAAATAAAACCGCAGCATTGATTCCACATGCCAAATACATTGTTTACAAAGGTGCTCCACACGGACTATTTATTACAGAAAAAGAAAAACTCAATACCGACTTAATAGCATTTATAAACAACGCAGAATAAAGTACTAATTCAATCACTCAATTCACAATTAAATAAACAAACAAAATGGAAAAAGAAAAAACAATTGACGTATTAAACACACTCATCACTATCAACAACGATAGAATTGAAGGTTACGAAACCGCAGCAAAAGAAACCGAAGAGCAAGATTTGAAAACCTTGTTTGCACAGTTTGCTTCAACCAGCCAAAAATGCAAGCTAGAATTAAAAAACGAAGTGAGCAAATTGGATGGCACCCCTGCCGAAGGCACAAAGACTTCAGGGAAATTCTTTCGCGTGTGGATGGATGTAAAAGCAGCACTCACAGGCAAAGACCGCGAAGCCATTCTCAATTCTTGTGAGTATGGTGAAGACGTGGCAAAAGGCACTTACAAAAAAGCCTTGGAAAACGATTCGGAAAATTTAAGTACCGAACAACAAACCATGATAAAAGCACAACACACTTTGATTGCAGCCGACCACGACAAAGTAAAAATGATGAGAGACGCTTTGGCAAAAGCATAGTCATTAAGTTAAGCATAAAAACATTGCAGCCTGTGATATTGTAAGGAGAAATTATTCATTGATTTGTTAGATTGGCACAACGGTAACCAGGAATATAAATATTTTCCAATCTTCTATCTATAGCCAACGAAATGGCAGACGAGCCTGTTATCCGTTAATCAGTCAGTAATTTCTCTAAACAATTTTCAAAACAAAACATGTATTAGTTACAAAAAACAATAGATGAGTATGCAAAATATAAACCATCAAACAAGACTAAAATTTATTCAGCAGTCATCCACGGTTGCTACTGGTGTTTTGCTTGCAAACCCCCTATCACTTTTTTCACAAACAAATCAATCAAATACAATGAGCAAGAACATACATTCAAAAGGCTATGCTGGAAAAGACGAAAAGGGAAAATTAGTTTCTTGGAATTTTGAACGCAGACCATTAGGCGATAACGATATTTTAATTGACATCAAGTTCAGTGGAATTTGTCACTCCGACATTCACACCATAAAAGGACATTGGGGAACGCAGCAATATCCGCAGGTGCCGGGGCATGAAATTGCAGGAATCGTATCAGCAGTTGGGAAAAATGTAACCCAATTTAAAATTGGAGACCAAGCAGGCGTGGGTTGCATGGTAAACAGTTGTATGAAATGCGAGAGTTGTAAAAATGGCGAGGAGCAACATTGCGAAACCACAGGCATGGTAGGCACTTATGGCACTCCCGAAAAATCATCACCAACCGGAATAACACAAGGTGGATACTCCACCAATATAGTAGTAAGAGAACACTTTGCCATTAAAATCCCTAACAGCATAGCATTACAATATGCAGCACCATTGCTTTGCGCTGGCATTACCACCTATTCACCCATGATGAAAGTAAAACTCAAAAAAGGCGATAAAATAGGCGTAGTGGGCATTGGAGGTTTAGGACACATGGCCATTAAACTGGCTGTTTCAAAAGGTGCAAAAGTATATGCTTTCACTACTTCGTCAGCAAAAGTAAATGACATCAAAGTTTTTGGTGCCAAAGAAGTAATTGTAGTGAATTCGGCCGAAGACTTAAAACCTTGGTTTGGAAAAATGGATTTTATGATCTCTACTGTTCCCTATGCTTATGAGATGTCAAATTATATTTCTTGTGTAAAACCGTATGGTTATTTCACCCAAGTAGGGCTACCTATCAATGGAGAGCTGATGATAAATAATACCAATATGGTTTTTAATCGAGTAAATTTCAATGGTTCGTTAATTGGTGGCATAGCTGAAACAAAAGAGCTAATGAATTATTGTGCAGAAAACAAAATATATCCGCAAATAGAAATTATAAAAGCCGAAGAAATAAATGAAGCATGGGAAAAGGTGGTAAACAAGGAAGCCCGTTACCGTTTTGTAATTGATGCAGCTACCATTTAATATTTCAAAAAATAGTAGACAATAATGATGGAAAACAAGAAAAAAGACGTTCAAAAACCTATTGATAAGAAGCAAGACGATCCTTGTTGGGAAGGCTACAAAAAAGTAGGAATGAAAATCAAAAAAGGAAAAAAGGTACCAAACTGTGTTCCTGAGAAATAAGCCTTACACTTAAATAAAATAGAGTAGTTATTGTGCAATTTACACTTGCAACTCAAAATAGTATTACCTAAAAAGGTATAAAAAATTTAAAAAACAATCATCATGAGACACATTTCCATTATTTCCTCCAGCGTTAGAGAAGGGCGAAAAAGCCATAACGTGGTGCTTTATTTTCAAAATTATCTTACTGAAAACAAACTGGCAACAACAGAGATAATTGATTTGAAAGCATACAACTTTCCAATTTTTGAAGGCACCTTAAAAACACTGATTAATCCAGCTGCAAATGTGCTTGAATTTGCCGAAAAAATTAAATTATCAGATGGTATTATCATCGTTACTCCAGAATACAATGGTGGTTATCCAGCCAGCTTAAAAAATGCAATAGACCTACTCTATGAAGAATGGAAACACAAACCCATTGCAATAGCCACGGTTTCAGGAGGACCGTTTGCAGGTAGTCAAGTTTTGGTATCACTTCAATTTACACTTTGGAAAATGATGGCATGGACTATTCCCGCTATGTTTTCTGTTCCAACAGTAGATAAAGCATACGATGAAACTGGAAAACCCTTGTATAAGTTAAATTCAGACAAACTTGCTGCCATTTTTATAAAAGAATTACTCTGGTGCATTGAAGCCGATAGAGCACCAAAACATTTATAAGGCTACAAATAGAAATAATCAATAAAAACAACAATATGAAACGTACAGCAACAGCACATTGGGAAGGTAATTTAAAAGAAGGTAAAGGCTCCCTTACCACAGCAAGCCATATATTAAAGCAAACAAACTACAGTTTTAAAACTCGGTTTGAAGATGGGGCATCAGGAACAAACCCAGAGGAATTATTGGCAGCAGCCCATGCCGGATGTTTTACAATGGCTGTAGTTGCCATGCTTACTCAAAAAAACATAACTCCAACAGCCTTGGATACTGAAGCAACCTTAACAATGGAAGGTTTAAGTATAACAAACATTCATTTGTCTATTTCAGGTTTAGTACCAGGTATTACGGCTTATGATTTTACAGCAATGACAAAAGATGCAGAAAAAAACTGCTTGATTTCAAAGGTCTTAAACATTCCAATTAGTTCAGAAGCACATTTCAAAAGCTAATTACTCTAGTTTTATATAAAATGACAACCAAACAAATTGTCTCGTCATGAAATAAGTTGACACTTCTGTACTCTGAAATTGCCAACATGGAATAGCTACCAAGCATTATTGCTATACAAATCCCTTTTCCCTCATTTTTCAGCGTTTAAATGCCTGTTTATTTCATGTTGCAAAAATGCAGTATAAAATGATTGGCATTTTTTTATTGTGGTTATCCTTTTTAGCCAAATAATGCCCTATTTCTTCAAAAAGAGGGTTTTCCCTATCCAAAAAGAGGGTTTTCCCTAAAACAATGTGGGGTTTTCCCTATTGTTTCATTGTTACAGATTGCTTTACATTTGATTAAGCAATTTAAAAACATTCACTTATGGCATTCTATCCTTCCCTCAGAAGCTACAAAACCAAAACAGAACGTGTTCGAATTATTAATGGTATTCAACGCTTAAAAGCGGCTCTCAATGCGGAAGTTCCTGTAAAACAACTGGAAGAAAACCTATTACTAGCCACTTGGAATATACGCGAGTTTGGCAAAAACGACAAAGCGGAGCGCTTGAGCGAGTCCCTATACTATATGGCCGAAATTATTAGCTCTTTTGACCTAGTAGCCGTGCAAGAAATAGGAAACGATCTTTCCGAATTGAAACGCTTAATAGCCATTTTAGGCCCCGAATGGGACTATATGGTAACTGATATTACCGAAGGTGCCTCTGGCAATGGCGAACGATTGGCCTTTTTATTTGATACCCGCAAAGTATTGTTTAGAAAAATTGTGGGTGAAATTGTATTGCCAAGTCCAAAAGGGAAAGCGGTAGAGCAAATAGCACGTACCCCATTTATTGTTGCTTTTCAGTCGGGCTGGTTTAAGTTTTATATTACTACTGTGCATATATATTATGGCAAGGAAGGTAAAAACACAGCCGAATACAAAAGGCGGGTACAAGAGATAAACGATGTAGCTTCCTTTTTGAATAAACGAGCCCTAAAAGACAAAGAAAACCAAATAATACTAGGCGACTTTAATATAACAGGGCGCGATAAAAAAGACTTAACCTTTAATGCGCTGCTCGAAGGTGGCTTTAAAATACCGCCTACGCTATTAGCCCTTGGAGATGCCAACTCCAATGCCGATGGCACTATGCCTTATGACCAAATTGCCTATATAGACCAGCCAGGATTTATGGAATTTGTTAATAGCAAAAACAGTGTGGGAGTGTTCAACTATTTTAAACACGTGTTTAGAACAGAAGACGAAAAAACATATACCGAAGCACAGAACAAATCTAAGCTAAGTTATAAGCAGTGGAAAACCTTTCAAATGTCGGATCACTTACCGCTATGGATAGAATTTAAAGTAGATTTTTCTGAGAACTATTTGAATAAACTAAAAACCGAAGAGTATAAATAGGCCGTGTTAAGTGCACTTCATACGCTAGTTATATTGAATACCCTATCCTACTATTAACTAGGATTAATTCCTGCCACGCAAGTGAGTAGGTAATAATGCATATTACTTTTTATACAAAACAACAATCCATTCATACATGGGGCAGGCGTTTTTTTGCCCTAAATAGTGCTATTTTTTTTACCCTCTAAAACAAAAAACATCATGAAAAACAAACTTACAATCACAGTACTGAGTTTTGCAGTAATCCTGACCATTGCATTTCAACAATGCAATTCAGGACAAAACACCACCACGGGACAAATTAAAAGTTATGTATTTATCCCCATCTCCAATTTGGCCAGCAACCTGGCGGAACAAATTTTTATTCCAGATGTAGAAGTAATTATTACCAATGCCGCAGGTGTAAATGTAGATACCAGCATGACAGAATTAGATGGCGCATTTAGAACAAAAAACCTCCCCTTTGGAACCTATACCGTAAAGCTTAACAAAGCCCATTTTATAGCAACCCAATATACGGTAAACATTACCAAGGCCGTTGAGTACCCCAATCCAATGGTGTTAAACCACAATAGAAAAAAAATAATTTGGGGAACAGCTTTACTTAAAGATGGCTTACCCGGGTATTACCACCAACAGGTTTTCAATGTTGATTTTGATACTAAAGTAATGCTTGAAAATGATGCCAGCTCCCAAGTGAGATGCAATAAATACGGTTACTACGTGCTGGCAAAACCTAACGATATGATACCTACAAACATAACCGCTACCTGCCAAACTACTACCAATACCAAAGCAGTAGGACTAAGCGAGAAAATAGACTTTTTACTCGATAATACGAATCCAGAATTAGGTGAAATAAGACCCTTTTCAAATACAGGTAAATTTTTAATTAGAACCCATACAGGTGCTAATATTGAACTAAATGCCATTTCCAACGATGCAGAAAATGATGTACTGGAGTACCGCTGGAAAATTTCGGGCGACAATGCTTTTGTATCAGTAAACGCCCAACAAATAAACTGGACTGTACCCAACAAAAAAGGACTTTATTCTATAGACGTAATGGCTTTAGACAATAAAGGCGGTGCCGCCTATACCTGTTATAGAATAGAGGCCGGTGATGAAATGGTTACCTTTTCGGGTAAGGTAATAGATATACTCACCAATGCAGCCATACCCAATGCCAGTGTAAATATAAATGGCGCAAACAGCACCACCACAGATAGAACAGGAAATTTTAACTTTAAAGTACCTCAAGGTGCCGAAAACGACCGCTATGTACTCAATATAGAAAGCCCTAACTACAGCTTAAAATCAAAAATATACTTTAAAGAAGCCATTGGCGAGACATACAAACTAGTACCCACTTATACCCAGCGTTTCGACCCCAAAACCCCTATTGACATAGTAGAGCAAGAAGACAAGTTTACCCATTTTGATAGCCGAGTGCAAGTATTAACGCAAGGAAATAAACGCGAAACAAAAAGCAATAAACGCACAGCTGCTAGGGTACGAATTCCTGCCAATGCCATTGTTGATGCAAAGGGAAAAATAGTTACCGAAAATGTTACCGTATCCATACGTGCCATTGACGTATTTAATGACGAAGCACTCATGCCAGGCGATTTTGGTGCTTTAAATGGTGGTCAACAAGCCCGTTTAGAAACTTTTGGAGCGGTGGATGTACAAATTAGAAGTGTGGCCAATCCATCCGTAAAATACAACTTAAATCCTGCTTCAAAAGCACAAATAGAAATACCCATATCATCGGTAATAGCCAATGGTGCTAGTCGCAATACCAAAATGCCCTTATGGGATTATAACCCCAATACTGGTCTTTGGGACGAAATAGGCAAACTAGAAAATAAGGGAAACAGCTATAATGGCACCACCAATAAGTTTTCCGTGCTCAATGCCGATGTGGTTTCAAGTAACGCTACTATGATGAAACTGATTGACAACGTAAACAATCCACTTCCAAATGGAAATATAACCATACAATTATCGGCTCCTTCAGCCAGTGGTGGTGCAGACTTTAAGGCTCAAATAACCATTAACCGCTCCATCAATGGCAATTTACCCGTATTGGTTCCTCGCTTGGCCACCAATACGGTTTATACCATCGTTGTTATATCAAATGGTATAGTACTAAATACATTGAACCCACGTACTTTAGGCGTAGTAGCTGGAGCAGAACAATGGGATCCCAATGTTACCAATGCCAGTTACCCCAATAGCAACGACCCCAATGTGGTAGTGGTAAAATTATTACCCGATATTTTAACCTTAAGTCAGGCGCAAAAAGACCGATTCCTTAGTTATATTGAAAATGCCAATGGTGCATCTGATGCAGAAAACTACTACCATTTAATAGGTGCTTTAGATGCCAATGGCGATGGCGTTGATGGAGACGAACTCACCTTTACTACCTGGAAAAATAGAGCTGGATTTGACCCTGCCACGGGCAGAGGCAATGCCAACGCTGTTTATTTTAATGCAGGCGATTTAAATTTTTGGCGCAGCATGCACCAAATAACCACTGCTGGAAAAACCTATTACTACGTAACCAATTATGACAATGAGGTCAATGCCATTAACAATGGTGTTACGGGAGCTATTGCAACGGTTTGTATGGAATACTCGCCCGTAGTGGCTGGTGCAGGAAATGCCCCTGTAACTAAATTCTTTGTTTTTGCAGGCCCTACTGGTGCTTTGCTGCGCAGTGCCAATTTAGACCAAAACAATGCAGGACCAAATGCAGGAGAAAAATATGTGCCGGGTTTATGTATTACTTGTCATGGTGGTGAAAGTCAAACTGAATTTTCAACCGGTACTTTTCCTGACCCTGCGTCATTCCAAAACCTAATGAATACCACACCAGGTGCCAATCCTAAGTTTATTGCATTTGATTTAAAATCGTTTTGGTATTCTCAATTAGCCAGTGCCACTCGTTTAGAACAAGAAGAAGATTTGAGAAAACTAAATAAAGACGTTTTAACTACCAATAAAACAGATGCCACCCGCGACCATATCAATGCTTCGTACAACAACAATATAAATAGCGCAGGACAAAGGTATATTGACAATGCAGTGGTTGGTAGTGCCGCTGATCCAGCCTCATGGAACAACACAGCACCTGTAAATACGGTAGTGCCTAAAAACTTTTATACCGATGTAGTGGGGCCTAGTTGCAGAACCTGCCACAATTCAAGGTCAAGCACAAACTTATGGTTTGATAACCAAACCAAATTTACCACATTTGGCGGCTCCATCAATTTCTCCGTTTGCGGTTCGGGAGCACCAACCAGGTATATGCCTAACTCTAAAGTAACTTATACCAATTTCTGGACTAGTCAAGCACCGTACCAACCAGAGGAACTGCGTAAATATTTAAACTTACCTAGTTGCCAACCATAAACCTATCAAAAAAGGCTGCCAAAATTAATTCTGGCAGCCTTTTTTGATTAAGCCAATAACTTTTTCCAGTCAATCTCTGCGGCTAAAATTTCTTTTATTTTAGCAATAGGAATGCGCTCTTGTAACATGGTATCACGGTAGCGAATGGTTACCGTTTGGTTCTCCAAACTTTCATGGTCAATGGTTATGCAAAAGGGAGTACCCAAAGCATCTTGCCTGCGGTAGCGCTTGCCTATGGCATCTTTTTCTTCGTAAAAGCAGTTATAGTCAAACTTTAAATCATCAATAATACCACGTGCTACTTCTGGCAAGCCATCTTTTTTGGTTAAAGGAAAAATAGCTACTTTATAAGGAGCCAATATGGGTGGTAGACGCAATACTACACGGGTATCTTTTTTATCGCCTTCGCCTACTTCTTCCTCTTTGTAGCTGGCACATAAAGTATATAAGAAAAGTCTGTCTAAACCTATACTCGTTTCTATTACATAAGGAATATAATTGCCGTACGCTTTGCCGTTTTCATCCAGCTCCGCATCAAAATATTGCATTTTTTTGCCAGAGTGTTCTTGGTGGCTGCTCAAATCAAAATCGGTGCGGGAGTGAATGCCTTCTACTTCTTTGAATCCAAAAGGGAAATTAAATTCAATATCTGTGGCAGCATCCGCATAATGGGCTAGTTTCATATGGTCGTGGAAACGGTAGCTGGCTTTGTCAAAACCCAAAGCATGGTGCCATTTTACACGCGCTTCCTTCCAATACTCAAACCATTGCTTTTGTGTACCCGGGCGAACAAAAAATTGCATTTCCATTTGTTCAAACTCACGCATACGCATAATAAACTGGCG
Organism: Bacteroidota bacterium; assembly: GCA_031375995.1. Lineage (GTDB taxonomy): Bacteria > Bacteroidota > Bacteroidia > UKL13-3 > UKL13-3 > JAAFJM01. The sequence continues at coordinate 528 of JANMIV010000196.1, read as the reverse complement.
GGCTATAATTTCGTTCCTAAATGCTTTACCTGTTTGTGCTATACCAAAAGGTATTTTCATTCTTCCACTTTTCTGTACATTTAAAAAGTTGACAAAAATACCTTGTGCCGTTTCTGGGCGTAAGTATATTTTATCTGCATCTTCAGCCATGGCACCCATTTCGGTGCTAAACATCAAATTAAACTGGCGCACATCTGTCCAATTGCGTGTTCCGCTAATTGGGCAAGCTATTTCGTGCTGCTCTATTAAAGTTTTCAGTTGTACTAAATCATTGGCCAATAAAGCAGCATCAAGTGCTGTTTGCAATTCGTCAGCCTTATTGGTTTTGCCATCCTTTTGGTATTTGGCAATTTTATCTTCCAGCAAATTATCGGCTCTATACCTTTTTTTACTGTCTTTGTTATCAATCATGGGGTCGCTGAAACCATCAATATGGCCACTGGCTTTCCATACTTTGGGGTGCATAAAAATGGCTGCATCTAAACCCACTATGTTTTCATGCATTTGCACCATGGCTTTCCACCAATA
>JANMIV010000367.1:0-4681 GCA_031375995.1 Bacteroidota bacterium | reverse complement strand
TATCAACCAAAATTAAACCTCCACTATGCACATATCCGCCCGGTTCTGTAGAATCGGCTAAAGCAGTAGCATAATATCCATGTGTTGCCAGTTCATAAATGCTGTCTCTATTACCTGTTAAAAAATGCCATTGTTTACTATTAGCTCCCAATCTATTGGCAAAATCTTTGAGCACGGCAACGCTATCGTGTTCTGGGTCTATGGTATGCGAAAGCAGCAATATAGCAGGATTATCTTTGAATTTTTGATACACCGTAAGCAAATTTTTCTTCATACGTGGGCATATAGTTGGGCAAGTAACAAAAAAGAAATCTGCTACATATATTTTACCCTTGCTTATATCTTGGGTTATTGTTGCTCCATCCTGATTGGTGAATGAAAACGCAGGCACTGTTTGATAAACAGTATCAATTACTTCTTTTCCATCTACCCATTTTACATCCACAGCCCTATCGCCCAGTATGGGTAATTTTTGTTGGCCACATGCAAATAGAAAGAGTAAACCTACTAAGTGTATTTTATATTTATACATTTTACTTGATAATACTTATTTTTTGGGTGTACGTTTTTTTATTTTGAGTAATACTCACAAAGTATATTCCACTAGGAGTAATATCTTGTATAGACAAGGCTTTATTCGCTTGTACATTGGCTGCTAAAACCTCCTTACCGCATAAATCTGTTATGCGTAATTGATAATTTTCATTTTCATCAATACCCCTTATGTAAATTTCGTTGGTAGCAGGATTTGGATAAATAGACCAATTGAGAGCATTTATCCTTTCTGTGATTCCTACATTTACCCCATCTGCTGCAATATGACAAATGGCGGCAGTTGCCAAGTGTGTCATTTTATAAAAATAAGGAATATGACAATTTTCTATACAATCACTTGGTAAATGCCAATGTGGATTAAAGTCTGGACCATAGTCTTCCGTCAATCCAATAGCGGTTATGTTTTTTACTGAAAATGAAAAATGATCAGAAGCACGAGTACCGGGGTTAATAATAACTGGATTCAATGCTGTTTCATATAAAGTATTGCAACTTAATACCTGCTCGCCAAATGCAATGGATGTTTTAGTTGGATATACGTGTATATTGACTAAATTGTCATTATCGCCATCGTAGGCTATCATATCTAGGTTAATTACACCTTGAATAAACCAATCTAAAGGCCCCCAAGGCGCAAAAGCGCTGCTACCTATCAATCCTAGCTCTTCTTCATCCCAAAAAGCAAAAGCTATGGTATAAGGAAACTGGTAATCTTTTAGCACCCGAGCTGCTTCTAGCACAGCAGCACTTCCGCTTGCATTGTCATCAGCCCCTTGAAATGGCTTGGTACTGGTTCCTACACAATCGTAATGGGCGCAAATCATATATACTTCTTTACTGGTTCTTGTTCCCTGTTTATAAGCTATTATATTATTTCTGGCTGTACCAAATGGATTATACATCACCTGATAACCCAATTTTTCGCATTGCTCATACAAATAATTGGTCGCTAATTGATTATCCTTATGATAGGCATTTCTGGAGGTAATAATGCTTGTTTTTTGTGCAATAGACACCGATTTCCTACCTGTTAATGAAAGCAATAAATGCGTTAAACTATCAGTATTTATAGCCTTTACTGCCTTTAAACACGAAGGATTTTGTGCATTGCTTAGAATACTTACTAGTAAAAAAAAATAGGTAAATAAACGCCTCATTTTTGTTGTTGAATAAAATCTGTCGCTCTTTTAATGCTTTCAAAGGTAATGGAATGTACCTCATTTATTTTATCTAACTGCATTTTAAGATAGGGCATTGCGGTATCGCTTTCCAAATTAGGTGCTTGGTACTGATGCATCCAATCCAACATCAGTCTATCTGCTTTATACAATTGAGCAGATATGTTTTGCAGTTCATTTCGTTTTACAGAATCATTGGTACTGTCAATTTGTAGGTTAATGGCTTTTTTTAACTGCAAAACCAAAGCCGATTTAGCCATGGCTTCATCGTGCACTCGCATTACCTCTGCATCTAAAAGTGTAGCGGAAGACGGGGGTGTGGTGGTACATGCTATTAAAAAAATAAACATACACCCGATTATAACTCTATTGACCACTATTTTACCAAAAAATTAAATGTCTTTTGTGCTGTTGTATTCATATTATCGGTGGCTAAAATGGTAAAAACAAATCCACTATTTGCAGCAGTATTTAATTGATAATTTGCTTACAGATTGTATCATGAAAACAAAAACCAATAATAATGATATCATCTCTTTCAAAATGTATTTACAAAACTAGACAATGCTTGGGTAATAAAAACTGATTTTAATACAAATACGCTAAATAAATTTACAGTAACGGATTAATTTATATAGCTCAAAAATAAAAAATAAATCACTTGTGTAACTAATCGGTTACACATATATTTGTAACCGATTAGTTACACTTTTAAAAAATAAAACAATGAGAAGAGACGTATTTCAAGCAATAGCAGATCCGACAAGAAGGTCAATTCTAGGTTTATTGGCATTGCAATCACTCACCTTAAATGCCATTGCCGAAAATTATAATATTAGCAGACCCGCTATTTCTAAGCACATAAAAATACTGCAAGAATGTGATTTGATAGCCATTAGAGACCAAGGAAGAGAACGGTACTGCGAAGCAAAATTAGATAAACTAAAAGAAGTAAATGAATGGGTAGCACAATACAAACAATTTTGGGAAACAAAATTGGACTCATTGGAAATATACCTCAACAAACTTCAAAAGGAGAAAAAAAATGTATCAAAATAGTACTCTAAATGCTACGCATATCTCCACCTCATAAAACTAAAGATATGTTTTGAGACACATACTATAAACATTGCCCCCACTAAATATTACACTACATAGATGCTAAATATACTGAAGCTAAATAATATAACCATGGAAACAAAAAACACCTTACTACTAAAAAGAACTTATGCAGTTCCTATTAACTTACTTTGGCAAGTGCTAACGGAAAAAGAACATCAGAAACAATGGTACTTTGATTTTGGAGAAGATTGGCGTTTAGAAATAGGTGCAGTTTTTCAATGGTATGCTGAATCTCCAGATTGTGTAAACTGGTTACATAAAGGAGTAATACTAGAAGTAATAGAAAATAAAAAACTTTCTCATAGTTGGGAATATCCAGGTTATTCTGGATCATCGGTTGTTACTTGGGAATTGCATGCTATAGATGCCAACAATACCGAGCTTACCTTAACTCATTTGTTTACAACACCTTTTGATGAAAGTGTAAAAGCTTTGAGAAGAGAAAACTTTGAGCAAGGCTGGAATCAAATACTAAGTATTGGTTTACTTGCCTACACAGTAAAGATAAACCTTGTATAAAAAGTTCTATTAGAACAAAACAAACACTTCTTAGCTTAATTGCTACATGCTAATAGAACAATCAGAATTTACCATTATTGCATTTATATTCTTTTTAGTGCTAAGTGAAGAAATTTGCAGTATAAAACCAATACACTTATATTTTTTTGCAACACCCTTACTTTAGAAATTCAAAATTTAATTACATTTGAAACACGGACTATTATTAGTAGTAGGTAAAAAGGTAATTACACCACCTATAAACAATTAGCCATTTACCCTAAAAAACAACATATATGAAAACAGCTAAAATTATTTTTTGGTCAACAACGGGCTTACTATTCCTTACGCAAGGTATTTTGCCCATTCTAACTTTTAAATTACCCGAAAGCAATGAAGCAATGAGCCATTTAGGTTATCCTTCCTACTTTGGCCTAATGTTAGCCATATTTAAACTTGTTGGTGGTTTAGCTCTTATTATACCTCAAATGCCCAGCAGAATTAAAGAATGGGCTTATGCAGGTTTCGCTCTCGATTTTATTGCTGCATTTGTAAGTATGATTGCGGTGGATGGTTTTGGTGGAGACGCATTCTTTCCAGTAATTGCCTTTGCAATTCTTACTGCGTCTTATTTATCGTATCATAAACTAAAAAAAGGATAAATTTCCTCCTGTATAAAGTCCGTATAGATAACACATCTATATGCTATTTAAAGCGCACTCAATTTAAAGAAAAGATGAAAGAAGATTACTGGAATGTTTCAGATGAACAAGTGTTTGAGAAAACGGGTAAAAAATTGGCAGAATGGATAAAAATTTTAGCACAATTCCATGCTGAAGATAAAAAGTCGAATGATGTGGTAGCCCATTTGCAGCAAGAGTACAATGTACCCAGATACTGGGCAAGAACCCTTTGCACGCACTATTTGAAAAAGAAAACACAATAGTTAAATTCATATTTGCACCGTAAATGAATACCGAAAGAAAAGTAATACTATACATTGCAATGAGTTTGTATAGCTTCATTGCAACGCCTGATGACAATATTGATTTTCTGAATATGGTGGCCAAAGAAGGGCAAGACTAAGGTTGTCAAAAATTTATAGAGACCATTGATGCAGTGATTGGTGCAATTACATTATGCGCGTGCTACAGACTAATCATATTTGAAGTAATTCCATTTATTATGGTAATGGTGCAAAAAATAGTTGGTGTTTTTCATAAAATTAAATTATAAAATTGGGGCGTAGGTCAGAAAAACAAATTGGCTCTGCTGGAGAGCAACCAATTAGCGATATGATTTACCACGAGAAATGTTAAAAGCTCCAA
>JANMIV010000069.1:0-3024 GCA_031375995.1 Bacteroidota bacterium | reverse complement strand
GGCTCGGCACGAACTAAGAATGATAACAAATACTATCTACTAGCGGAAGAAATTGCTCAAAAACTAGTACATGCAGGTTTTGGTGTAATTACAGGAGGCGGACCAGGTATAATGGAGGCTGGAAATAAAGGAGCTTTTGAGGCAGGAGGAAAATCAGTTGGTTTAAACATTGAATTGCCCTTTGAGCAATTTAACAATGTATATATTGACAGAGATAAAATGATAAACTTTGATTATTTCTTTGTGCGTAAGGTTATGTTTATGAAGTATGCGCAAGGATTTGTGGCTATGCCTGGAGGGTTTGGAACCATGGATGAGTTATTTGAAGCACTTACCTTAATTCAAACGCAAAAAGTAGCGCAGTTCCCAATTGTATTGGTTGGAAGCGACTTTTGGGGTGGTTTAATAGATTGGATGAAAAAAATAATGGGCGAAAAGGAAGGCAATATCCATTTGAATGACTTAGAAATGTTTAAGCTAGTAGATACGGCAGATGATGCAGTAAACTACATTCTGGATTATTTTGCAGAAAAATCAATCAAACCTAATTTCTAAAAAAAATGGCTCTTAAAGAGCCATTTTTTTTAGGGCAACAATTTTATAAAGCTGCTTTTATATGGTAATTCACCAAATCTTCCATGGGTGATTTAATAACACGGCCTATCTTCATGTCATAACTGAGTGCCACTTCTTCCAAGATATCCTTAAAAACAAAACCTACTGAACCAACGCAGTTGAAGCTGTAGGTTTTATAATCAGGGTATTTTGAAACTAAGTTCTTGAAAAAATCACGGAAGCCATCGCGTACTTTATTCTTTATATACGGATGTGTAACATACTCATCGGCAAAAGCACAAAAACTAGCTAAATATCTGTTGGGAAACTGTGTTTTGTAAAGTGTAGCAAATATTTGCTCATTGTCTTCTATATGGAAGCGTTCTTTGAAACGTTTTTGTAAATCTGGCTGTAAGTTACCCCTCATGTAATCACGCAATATTTTTTTACCTATATAACTACCGCTTCCTTCATCGCCCATTAAATAGCCTAAAGAATCTATGTTTATTTCAATATCAAAACCATCATAAATACAAGAATTAGTTCCTGTACCTAAAATTGCAGCAAAACCCTTTTCATCGCCAAGTAAAGCTCTTGCCGAAGCTAATAAATCGTGCCCGATAAAAATTTCACCCACATCAGGAAAACTACGAACGAGTGCCTTTCTTACAATATCCTTTTTTTCTGGGGTAGAACAACCAGCACCATAAAAAAATACTTTACTTACTTTAGTGGCATCCAAATCTTTCAATAAGTTTTCGCTTAATGAATAATAAATACTTTCTGTGTCAATAAAATAAGGGTTATACCCAATGGTATGAAATGTTTCTCTGTTACTGCCTGTTTTATCAACCAATGTCCAATCCGTTTTTGTAGATCCACTATCTGCAATTAATATCATATATTACATTTATTTGAATTGCAAAATAACTATATACACTATACGCTGCCACTTTTTTTTAATAGGGAAGCCTATTTATGTTCTTTACTTCGACTAATTGAATCTTTTAAACAACAATTTACCTTTTAAAAAGGAAAAAGACCAAAAGAATAAAATTTAGTACTTTGTATTGCATAGTACTAAAATAAAACTACATTTGTTTAAACATTTCGTATAAATGGATATAGAAAATAGCAAAGCTCAAATGAAGAAAGGAATACTTGAATTATGTATTCTTTCCATAATTAGCAAGGGCGAAGCATATGCAAGTGATATTTTAAATCAGCTAAAAGATGCCAATTTAATTGTGGTGGAGGGGACACTTTACCCACTACTTACTAGGCTAAAAAATGAAGGACTATTGAACTATACTTGGTTTGAAAGCACCAGTGGACCTCCAAGAAAGTATTATCAACTCACTAAGCAAGGGCAAATATTCCTTCAGGAAATCAATCAATCATGGACAGATTTAGTAAACTCAGTAAACAAAATAATTATCAATTAACAATTACCCAATGATACAATCAATTAAAATAACCATCAATAAAACCACATTTACACTAGACAATGATGGATATGTAAAGTTAAATGCATACGTAGCAGCGTTAAAAAAGCATTTTATAAATGATGCAGAGGTATTGTTTGATATTGAAGCACGAATTGCTGAACTCCTCACCTTGCATAGCGCAGCCGAAAGTGTTGAAATTATAGGTGTAACCATCATTAATAAAGTAATAGAAACTATTGGTAGTATTGAGGAATTGACCAACGGAAAGGCTTCCAGCGATTCCCCCAATTCATCTGCTTATAAGAATACTATAAAACTAAATAAGCTTAGGCGTAATCCATTTAACGAAAGCTTAGCTGGTGTATGTAGTGGTATAGCAGCTTATTTAAGAATAGATGCAAGCATAGTTAGGTTTTTATTTGTATTCTCTTTGGTGGTATTCGGAACGGGTATAGCCATATATATTATATTGTGGATAGTAATTCCAAGAGCACAAGGCGAGGAATTGGAAATGCTAAAAGAATACGAGGACAACTACCACAACAAAATTTACAGGAATAAAGAAACAAAAGCCATTGCTGGTGTTTGTAGTGGCTTGGCTATTCATTTGGGTCTAGAAATTTGGATAGTACGTTTGGCTTTTTTTATTGGTTTATTTGTTTTTGGAAGTGCCTTTATAGTATATATACTTGCTTGGATAATTATTCCATTTGATAGTGCTGAAAAACAAAAAAGGAACAAAAAGAATTTTTCAGATTATAAAGAACAAAATAGTGCGCAAGTAAATACTGTAAGAAATGCCTTTAAAACCATTATTGCCGCTATTTCTTTACTATTGATAGGTTTTATTATCATAGGCATTTTCTTTTCGGCTGCTATTTTCGATATTTTTAATTATGAAACTACCTATACCATACTTAAATCAATGGTACCGTTTGAAAATGGATTGGAAATTGTAACGCTTGGTGCTTTATTATGCATTTTTACCCCCATTCTATTTGTATTGGCTTTAATTGCCAAA
>JANMIV010000034.1:0-3159 GCA_031375995.1 Bacteroidota bacterium | reverse complement strand
TAAACTTAAAATTGCTAAAATGTGTTATGCCAAAACCACCGATAAAAACAATTACTTTACTTTAAACGATGCTTTCACTTTTAGTTCTTCAGCAGACGAATTGCATGACTTTTTAGAGTCAAAAGGCGCTGTTGTTGATGGAGAGTAATTTTTTTGATTTAAGCACTATAAAATGCCTTATATAAAACAAATTGTCATATTGGTGCTACTAGGTACTTTTTTCGCTAGTTGCGATAGTTCCCTAAAGTTTGTACAAACGGCAGATAAATACGCCACCGAGGGTAACTATAGCGATGCCGCAGATAACTATTATACCGCATTATTAACCAATCCGAATAATACAAAGGCCAAACAAGGTTTGCAGAAAAGTGCACAGTTGGTATTAGATGGTAAATTTAGCAGTTTTGCTAAGTTGGTGGTAGAAGGCAATAGTGAAGCGGCTTTAAGGCAATACAATTATTGCAAGGATTATTTACAGAATGTAAAAAACATTGGCATTGAACTCAATTGGCCCCAGGCTTATGACCAGTTATACGAGGAAACCAAACAAGAGTATATTAGCAAGCAATACGAAACAGGCCTTGATTTTATGAACCAAAATAGGTTTGACAAGGCGGAACTTACTTTTAATAAAATACTTGAATTTGATAGCAGCTATAAGAATGTATCGGTATTGCGCATACAAACGGTGGTAGCTCCTTTGTATGAGCAAGGTTTAAAATACATAGAAAGCTTAAATTACAAAGCCGCCTACCGCAATTTTATGCAAGTAGCCAAGTTTGATGCTACCTATAAAAGTACTTTACAAATGATAGACCTTACACTGAAAAAAGCCAGTTTACCAATTGCGGTAGTATTAACAGGGAAGTCAAAATTTGACAATTACCAAGATGTTTCGTTTTACCAACAGCTCATTGCAACCATTAGTAAAAGTAAAAACCCATTTTTAAAAGTATTGGATAGAAACAATATAGATAAATTACTCAAAGAACAGGAATTGGGTATGACTGGTATTATAGATGCAGAATCGGCTAGTAAAGCAGGCAAATTATTGGGAGCAAAGTATTTTTTGCTAATAGATGTAAGCCAAGTTAATTTTGATGAACTGCCTCCTACAGTGAGTACAGAAATGGCCTATGAATCATTTAGCGAGCGAGTGTATGACAATGTAAGTGGTACTTCCCAATCTGTTATTAAATTTAAAAAAGTAAACTATAAAGAAACTAAACAATACCGAAAAGTAGAGGCAAGAGTAGCTTACCAGTTGGTTTCTGTGCAAAATGGGCATGTGGCATCGGCAGAAGTATTTTCTTCAGAACAAGCAGATGCACATTTATTTGCCAGATATAATGGCAATACTGATAATTTATATCCTAATTTGCCAGCAGGAAACTATTTGCCTAGTGCACCTCCAGAGTGGTTAAGTAAATTTAGTGAGTTAAATAGAACTTTGGAAAGCAAACAAAACTTAGCAGATAAAGCTTTTCAAGATATAAGCATAAAGATAGTAAACGATATTAACTTGTATATTGAACAATAAAAAAACAAGCAAACGCTCCATTATTTATATAACTAAAAATGAAAAAAATAAAAACAATAATTGCCTCATGCATAGGTATTGCAATCATTGCTTGTGGAAATAATGAAGTAAAGAAGCCCACTATAGACTCCAATAGGATAAAAGTAGCCGTTGATGAAAGTCTGAGGCCAGTAATACAGGCAGAGGAAATGGTATTTGAATCCTTAAACGACAATAAATTTATTGATTTTATTTATACCAGTCCAACGGAAGCATTGCAATTAATGTTGCTCGACAGTGTGAAATTAGCAATAATTCCGCGCAAGCCCATTGCCAGTGAACAAGCTTTAATGGATAAAGAACAATACAAGTTTACTCAATTAAAAATAGCCGTTGATGCCTTGGCCTTTATTATTAACAAAACCAATAAAGATACTGTATATACAGTACCGCAAATAAAAAAATTACTGGATGGTTCAGTTACCGATTGGGGGCAATTATTTGCAAAAAACAGTTTGGGTAAAATACAAGTGGTGTTTGACAATCCAAGTTCGGGAGCCATGCAATACTTTAAAGACTCCTTATTGAATGGAGCCGATTTGGCCAAACATTGCTTTGCTGTAAACTCAAACGAAGAGGTAATAAACTATGTAGAAAGCAATAAAAATGCAGTGGGTATAATTGGCCTAAACTGGATAAGCGACCAAGACGATAGTAAAATGAAGGGCTTTATGAATAGAATAACAGTGGCAGAAATAATTCCTAAAAAAGTTACCTATGAGTCATTGACCTATAAACCCATTCAAGCCAATGTTGCCATTAGGCAGTATCCATTTTGCCGAGACATATACGTGCTTGGCCGACAAGAAAGAATAAGTTTAGCCAGCGATTTTGTGAATTTTTTAAGTGGCGACCAAGGGCAGCGCATTATACTCAAAGCGGGTTTAGTGCCTGCAAAAGCACCTATTCGTATTTTACAAGTAACTAAATAGTTTTTTTCTATGCCAGAAAGTACCGCCTACAAATCCATTACCGCTGCCGATATTGCTTTTTTTGAAAATACAGTTGGCAAACAATATGTATTGGTGCACCATGCAGACAAGGAAGACTATAGCCATGACTACACGGAAGACCTTAGTTTTATGCCAGATGTGGTAGTAAAGCCAGCCAATGAAAACGAAGTATCAGCCATTTTAGAATATTGCAATACCCAACGTATTATTATAACTCCCAGAGGTGCAGGAACCGGTTTAAGTGGAGGGGCTTTGGCGGTAATGGGCGGAGTAATTTTGGCAATGGAGCGTTTCAATAAAATAATACTAATTGACGAGCGCAATTTCCAAGCTACCGTAGAGCCAGGTGTAATCAATGAAGCTTTTCAAAATGCGGTAAAAGAAAAAGGGTTGTTTTATCCGCCAGATCCTGCCAGTAAAGGCAGTTGCTTTTTAGGAGGTAATTTGGCTGAATGTGCAGGCGGACCAAAAGCAGTTAAGTATGGTGTTACAAAAGATTACGTGTTGAATTTAGAAGTAGTATTACCTACTGGAGAAATTATTTGGACAGGCGCAAACGTGCTTAAAAACTCTACCGGCTATAATTTAACACAGCTAATGATTGGTAGTGAAGGAACATTAGGGATT
>JANMIV010000032.1:0-1456 GCA_031375995.1 Bacteroidota bacterium | reverse complement strand
GATTTAATAAAACTGGTAAAAATACCAGTTTTATTAAATCGTCATAGGTTAGGGCATTCACATCCGAACCTTTTGGTAGTTTATAATTATCCTTACCATAAGCTAGGTAAGGCCCCCAACGGCCATTTAATAATTTAAGATTGGTGTCTTCCTCAAATACTTTGATCAATTTATTGGCATCCTTCTCGCGTTTCTCCAATATTAATTCAATAGCCCTTTCTGCAGTTATACTAAATACATCGTCTGTTTTAGGAATGGTTGTAAAAACACTGTTGTGCACTATATAAGGACCAAAACGACCAATGGCGGCTTTCATATCTTTCTCTTCAAATTGTCCAACTACTCTTGGTAATTTGAATAATTCTAAAGCCTCTTCTAAAGTAATTGTTTCAATTAACTGATTGCTGCGTAAGCTGGCAAAACGTGGTTTTTCTGCATTGGCATCATCACTGTTTTCGCCTATTTGTGCATAAGGGCCATACTTACCAACTTTAACTATAATTAGTTTATTGGTTTCCGGATCGTTTCCTAGTACACGCTCGGCATTTTGTCGCTCGGCATTGGCACTGGTATTGGTTACTTCTTGGTGGAATGGGGTGTAGAACTTAGCAATCATGCTGTTCCAAACTAGTTGACCACGGGCAATTTTATCAAATTCCTCTTCTACACTGGCTGTAAAGCCATAATCCATAATGTTTTCGAAATGCTTGGCTAAAAAATCAGTAACCACCATACCAATATCACTTGGAAATAGTTTTGACTTTTCGCTGCCGTATTTCTCCATTTTCACACTGCGAGAAATGCTGTTATTTTCGAAAAATAGAACAGTGAAATTTCTTTCTTTGCCTTCTCTGTCTTCTTTTACCACATAGCCTCTCTTTTGCACTGTGCCAATGGTAGGCGCATAAGTACTTGGTCTGCCAATCCCTAATTCTTCCAATTTTTTTACCAAACTTGCTTCGGTATATCTAGGAGATGGTCTGCTAAAGCGTTGGGTAGCATCTATATTGATTAAACTTAAACTTTCACCCACTTTTAATGGAGGAAGCATTTTGCTGTTTTCATCATCACTCTCATCGTCATTGCTTTCTAAATATACTTTTAAAAAACCATCAAACTTTAATACTTCACCAGTTGCAGTAAAAGTATCAGTCATGGTAGAAATGGTAACAGTGGCAATGGTACGTTCTATTTGTGCTTTGCTCATTTGAGAGGCAATAGCACGTTTCCAAATTAAATCGTACAAGCGTTTTTCTTGCGCATTTCCATCTATTTCTGTTTTTTCAAAATCAGTAGGTCTAATGGCCTCATGCGCTTCTTGAGCACTATCATTTTTGGTAGTATATCTTCTCGGATTGGAGTATTTATCGCCAAAACTTCTAATGATGTTTTCTTTGGCATTGGCAATGGCTTGTTCACTTAAATTTACCGAATCGGTACGCATGTAAGTGATGTA